>DASZFO010000235.1 GCA_035939775.1 Pirellulales bacterium
AGTTGGCCCGCAGTGACATCCTGAACCTTCGGCAAAGTGGCGATGCGGCCCAAGTCTTGGTCGAATCGCCAGACGACCACGTCATGCGTCTTACGCATGTCGTCGAGCATTCTGCCAGCGGTGAATTCGGTCACGACCTGACCAATCCGCGAATCGCCGGGAGACGATGAGGGCGCATCTGAATTGCCGAGCCCCATGCTGATGCTCGTATCGGCCAAGACGAGCACTCGCGAGTTTTGGATTTCCTTCTGCTCCGACCATTTCTGCAAATCGAGATAGAAGAGCAACAATCCGGCAAACGCGGCCAAGCGCATGATCGCCAGAAACAAGCCGACGCCCGGCCGCAGCTCGACGCTGTCGCGGCGATACATATACGCCACAAACGCCACGACCGCCAGGCAGGCCAGCACCACCAGCGGCGTTTGCCACCATTCGCTGAACGACTGCCACTGCGAGAATTGGTATTTCGTCGTCGTGGCGGCGCTCGCCGGCGAGGCGGCATCAGCAAACAAAAGTGATTCGATCCCGAACATCAACGGGCCAACTCCTTGGCGTTGGGATGATAACTGCACGAATAGGCCAGCAACTGCTCGCAAACCAACAGGCCGATCAGCGAATAGAGCACGAGCCGCCCGAGGTTCGCCCGATCGAATTCCCCGGAATCGAAAAAGGCGTCGGCCGCGTGATGGAAGCGGTATTTCACTCCGCTCAGGCGGCTTTCCAACTGCGGGCCGTCGATTGTTTTCAGATCGCCCTCCTCGGGAGCGACGTTGTAAGCAAAGCGGCGCGATTCGTTGCGATTGTCGGGCGTGGTGAACTGCACTTCGTAAATGCCGCTCTGCGCCGCGTCGCCGGGCAGCGCGGCTTTGAAGCGATCACCGCTCGGCGCGCCCTCGACGGGCAAGGTCCCGGCGGGCCCGCGCTGCGGCGTGATGAATTTCACCTGCGGCAGATACTTCGCGCGATCGAACTCGACTTCGAGCGGCCCCCCCACTTCCCGGCTCGGATTGGTCTGCTTCGCCGCCGAGAGGTAGGCTGCCAGTTGCAGCATCGCCCCGATGTGCCGCGGCGTCCGGGCCAGGTTGTTCCAGGTCGGCGCGGCGCTCGTCAAGAAAGCCATCACCCGGCCGTCGCCGAACTTCTGCTCGACCACCAACGGCGCGCCGTTGCGGAGCCGGGCCACGGTGCGGGCGGTCGAACTCGTCGGCGGAACCCAATTCTTGTTGACCGCGAAGTAGCGCTCGACGATCACCTTATCGATGTCCACGTTCGGTTGACTGGCAAACAGGGAAAACACCGGATGGTTTCCCTCGACCGTCAGATCACTGGCCGTTTCGGTCCGATCGATGAGCAATTCGGTCGGGCCAACCAGCGGGGCCGGAAAGATTCCTTTGCCGTCGCGATAGAGCCGCGTGTTGAAGAAATCGGAGCGCGAGCGGTCGCCCATGAAAAACGCCACGCCGCCCCCCGCTTTCGCATACGCCTCGACCGCGTCGATCTCCGGCTGATCGAGCCGATCGATATCGAGCAAGTAGATCACATGATACGCGTCGAGCGGCTTGTCGCGGAGGAATCTGGGGGATTCAATCCGCGGTGTGATGCCGGTCGGAGCGACGTTGTTCGACGAGAAGGGAAGCGTGAGGAAATAGGCGTCCCCCTTGCCCGAGACCGCTTGTGTGTCGCCGTCGATCACCAGCACCGGGACGCTGTCGGGGAAATCGAGGACGGTATAACGATTGTTGTCGGGATCGACCGCGTCGGCCGGCAGCTTGGCGGAAATCGAATGCTCCCCGGCATTCGCGTAGCGGACCTCGAAATCGCCGCTCGCCGTCTGACCCGCGGGGATGGCGCTGATCGTGATCGCCGGCCGGGAACGGCCGTCCTCTTCGAGCTGGAGAGAAATGTCGCGGGCCGTCTGCTGGCCGTAATTGGTCACGGCCACTTCGATCTTGAGCGGCACGCCCGCCGCGCGGATTCCCATTCCCGGCTTGAGCGCGGAGATGGCGAGGTTCGGCCGCTCGGCGTCCACGCAATCGATCATCTGGATCTTGGCCCCCAGCTCGTTGAGGGCCAGGAGGCTGCGGCGCAGCTCCGTGACGTTGGTCCAATCCTTCGCGCGGAAATCGGATACCAGATAGACAATCGTGGACGTCTTGCCGTCGCCTCCGCGGACCATCTGCTCGACGGCACTCAACCCTTCGGCCGGCCCGACGGCGAGTTCCGAGGGCCGCAACGCAGCCAGCTTGCCCGTTAGATCGTCCTTGAATTCTGGGGAGATTGGTTCGTGGTCGAGCGTGGGTTTCATTCCGCGGCCGGGGTGGCTGGCCTGCGAAAAGGGCAGCAGCGTGAACTCCTGCCGGCCTCCTTGGCGGCTCAATTGCCCGCCGATCCGGGCAATCACGTCGGTCGCTTGCCTGAAGGCGGATGTGTCGGCCCAATGGTCCGACATCGAATAACTGTCGTCCAATAGCACGATATGATGCGTTTTGCCGCCCCCCAGCAGCGCCCCAAGCGTGTTGCGGGCCGTCGGCTGGGACAACATGAGCACGACCGCCGCCACCGCCGCCATCCGTAGCAGCAAGAGCAGCAACTGCTTGAGCATGATCCAAGTGCGGTTGCGCTTCTGGCTCTGAAGCAGAAACTCCATCGGCGCCCAGCGAATCCGCTTGTGCCGAAGCACATTGATCAAATGGATCAAGATCGGCAGCCCGACCAGCGGCAGGAACCAGAGAAGGGTGGGGAATTCAAACATGGGACGGGGCGAGAGGCGAGGGGCGAGGGGTGAGGGGGCCGCGCCGCCCTTCGGGCAGGCGTGATATCGAAGATTGCTCGGGCTGTTGGAAAATCATGATAGCGCTTTCAGAATGCCTCTGAGAACGCTTGCGCGTTCCCTCGCCCCTCGTCCCTAGCCCCTGGCCCCGATTCTTTGGCGGTTGCTGATGAAATGGGCGAGCACGGCGTCCAGGGGTTCGCTGGTGCGGATCAGGGCGTAGTCGCAGGTGTTCGTGGTGCAAGTGCGGCGAACTTCGTCGAGGAAGCCTTGCAGCGCTTCGAGGTAGCCGGCGCGCAGAGCGCGCGGGTTGCAGGTCAAGTGGTCCGGCATTTCGAGCCCCTCGAATCGCGTCGCGCCGCTGAACGGGAAATCCAGCTCGTCGTCGTCCATCACATGGAAAACGAGTACGTCGTGCCCACGCTGGCGGAGCAGCTTGATCCCTTTCACCAATCCCGCCCGATCCGCCAGCAAGTCTGAAATGACGATCATCATCCCGCGCCGCGGAAAGCTCTCCGCCACCTCGCGAAAGATCGCCAATAGATCGGTCTTTTCGCGCGGCTCGATCGCCGAGAGCGCCTGAATGATCGAATGCAGATGCGTGTGCTTGGTGCGCAGCGGCACGACCGTGCGGACCGAATCGGCGAACGCCACGCAACCGACCGCGTCCTGCTGCCGCAGGAGCAGATACGCCAGGCTGACGGCGATCGTTCCCGCATAGTCGAATTTATTGAGCGGGCCGTTGCCGTAGGACATGCTGTTGGACACGTCAACCAACAACGTCGCCCGCATGTTCGTGTCTTCCTCGAACTGCTTGACGTAATACCGGTCCTGTTTGGCCCAGACTTTCCAGTCCACATGGCGCAAGTCGTCGCCAACCGTGTATTCGCGGTGCTGGCGAAATTCGACCGATTGCCCGAAATACGGGCTGCGGTGCATCCCCGACAGAAAGCCTTCCACGATGTGCCGCGCCCGCAGATCAAGCCGCGAGATTCGCTTGATCGCTTCAGGATGCAAAAATCTTTTGGAAGCGGGCATCGCTCGTCAGCTCGTTTTCCTTGGTCGGTGTGATCTGGATCAGGCGTTCGACGACGTCGTCGGGAGTGATCCCTTCGCTCTCCGCGGCGAAGTTGAGCACAAGCCGATGCCGCAGCACCGGCTTGGCCAGCGATTGGATATCTTCGGTCGAGACGTGAGTGCGCCCGTGCAAGAGCGCTCGGGCCTTGGCGCCGAGGATCATGAACTGCACGGCTCGCGGCCCCGCCCCCCAGCTCACCTGATCGCCGACGAAGTCCGGCACGCCCGCCTCGCCCACCCGCGTTTGCCGCACGAGCGAGAGCGCGTAGCGAATGATGTGATCGGTCACGGGCACAGCCCGCACCGTGCGCTGCAGACCCAGAATCTCCTCGGCCGTCAGCACCGGACCGATTTGATCGGCCAGCGTGGTGGTGGTCCGCCGGGCGATCTCAAACTCCTCGCCGAAATTCGGATACTTTACGAACACCTTGAACATGAAGCGGTCTTGCTGCGCCTCGGGCAACGGATACGTCCCCTCTTGCTCGATCGGGTTCTGCGTGGCGAGCACGAAGAACGGATCGGAGAGCGGATGCCGCACTCGGCCCACGGTGACTTGCCGTTCTTGCATCGCTTCGAGCAGGGCCGCTTGAGTCTTCGGAGGCGTGCGGTTGATTTCGTCCGCCAGGATTACGTGCGAGAAGAGCGGCCCTTCGAGGAACCGGAACTCGCGGCTCCCCGTCGATTTGTTCTCCTCGATGATCTCGGTGCCGGTGATGTCGGCCGGCATCAGGTCGGGAGTGAACTGGATGCGGCTAAACGAGAGATTGAGCGAGCGGGCTAGCGTGCTCACCATCAGCGTCTTCGCCAGCCCCGGCACGCCTTCCAGCAGGCAATGCCCCCGGCTGAAGAGCGAGATCAGCAATTCCTCGATGACCTGATTCTGGCCGACGATGACCTGCGAGAGTTGTTGCAGGATTTTCTCGCGGGCCTCGTTGAGCTTGCGAACGGCCGCGGAATCGTCGCCGACGGTCTCGGCTTGATAGACCTCAGACATAGTTGCAGTTCCTCGAATGCAGTGAAATACGGTGGGGCGATGTCAACGTTGATAAATGGGCAAGCTGTTGTTTTCCAATTGCAGAATCGTGAGATTCGTGGCGGTGGTGTAGACGGGGCCGACGTAGCCCTGGGTCCAATAGATGCCATTGCGGCCGTCGTCGGTGGCTTCGGAGACGATCCGGGGATAAATCTTGTCGCGATAGGACTCCCACTTCTTGCCTCCTTCGCGATACATCACCTGAGAATAGTAGTAATGGGCATAATGCCAGTGGCCAAAGCCCTGATTGGAGATATTGCTCAGGTTCTTGTCGGCGTAGGAGAGCATCTTGGGGACGATTTGGTCGTCGTAATCGCCGGCGTTGAAAAGGCAGGCGATCGCGGCGGCACTGATTGCCGGCCGGCCGCCGCCCCCCTTGGAACTATACTGTACGCCGCCATCGTCCATCGTGCATTTGCGGATGTACTTGATCGCCTTGTCGATGATTTCCTTGGGAACTGGAATGCCGGCGTTTCGACAGCCGCGCAGTCCTTGCACTTGCGTGATGGTGGTCGAGCCTTCATCGAAGCCGTTGCCGTCCTTGGCGCTCACGTAGCCCCAGCCCCCTTCGTCGGTTTGGGCGCGGCCGGAGAATTCAACCGCCTTGGTGAGCACCTTGATCAATTCCCTGCGGCGGTCTTCATCCTCCTCTTCGCCGAGCACCTGCGAAAGAAACAGCATCGAGAAGCCGTGGCCATAGGTATAGCGGTCGTCGGTGTTCGGATCGCCGATGAGCCCGGTCGTGCGGCTTCGGCTGACGAGATAATCCACTGCCTTCTTGATATTCTTCTGATATTTTCCCTGGGTGGTCGTCGAGCCTTCCAGCAGCAGGGCCGTGGCCGAAAGCGCCGTCATCGAAGTCGGGTAGCGCCCTTCGCCGGCAGCCCAATGCCCGCGCGAGGATTGGCTGTTTGCCAGCCAATCGAGTCCCCGCGAAATGAACTTTTGCGTCTTCGCGTCGAGTCCCGCCGCACGTGCCACAGAACTTTCGGCAGCAACGACCAAAATGGCCAACGCGAAGCTCGTCCAAGCCATGCTTGATTTGCGACGTGTCATTGACGTTACCACTCCTTTTCTGGAACCGGCACACATTGGTCCTACGTCGTCAACGGCTCACAGTTCGATTCGTTCGCGCGGCGCTTCGCCGGATCGGTCGGCATTCGCGCTTTGACTCACGCGTCAATTCCCGTCATTACCGCCATCCTCGCGAGATCCGGGGAAAAGTGCGCGCAGCGCCGCGTCAGCCGGGTTTCTTCCCAACAGCGATTGCTTTGGCAATAAACCGGCCTGATAGGGAGGCTCGGGAGGAACCGGATCGTTGGTGAATCGCAGCGTCAGCGATTCTGTCGGCATGGCCAACGTAACCGTATTGCGCTCGCGACTTCCACTCAGCTCGCAGTTGAAGAAATTGGCTTGAGGTTGAGTCAATTCTTTCTGACAGAGGGATCGGCCGGTCCGGCGATCGAGACAAAGAATCGACGACCGGCCCTCGCCCGTGTCGGCCATCCCGCCCGATTGATTCCACTTCATGAGCACGATCAGGGGCAGATCGACCCCTTGATTGAGCACCGCGTGGTAGCCCTCGACCGACGCCGGAACCGGCCAGGCCGGCTTGCCAGTTGCACGATCAAATGCATACACTAGCCCATTCGCGGGCGCCATGCCGCCGTCGACCGTCATCACCGTTTGAGGCATCGGCTGGTTTTGACGATCGGCGGGCTGCGTCGAAGGATGATTGGCGAAGAGCAGATATTGATCGGGACTTCGCTGAATCACGATGGTGTCGAGCTTTGCTTCCGGATCGAGTTGTTCATCGATCATCTTCCGGCCATCGGCGAGCGCGATCATGAGGAACCGGCCTTTGGGCTCGAGGAAGGCCGCGGCTTCGTCGCCGACCAGCGCCGGTTTCACGCCCGCATCGAAGGCGCCAAGAACGAGTTCCTGTTCTTTCCACGGATCGCTCAGCACGAACGTCAGCTTGCCGTCGCCGGCCATTCGGCCCGAGAGGCAACGGCGGCCGCAATAGCTCCACCGCCGATTCGCGACGGGGATAGTGCGCGTGCCCAATTCCTCGCCATCCATCGTGCGAAGGATGGTCGCTTTGTCGGCGTCCTTGGCGCCGTCGGGCGGCGCGACCACGAGCACCTCGTCGTCGCCAAACACTTCGCTCCCCCGCTCGACGCCGCGGCGGCTCCAAAGGGTCTCCCCCGTAAGCGGATCGAAGGCCGTCAACTCGCGCGATCGCTGAACCAGCACGCAACGATGCACGAGCGGCCCCACGACCCCCAGCGACTGACCGTTGTTCACGGCCGCCGGAACGTGCCGGCTCGCCCCCCAGGGCAAGCGAATCTCCTGCGTCGGCACCGGCTGGCCGTTGAACATGTTGGGAGTGAGTTCGACCAGATCCTGTTGCCACAAGACGCGGCTACTGCCCCCTTGCGTGCGCAGGCTATCGACTTGCCGCAAGGTATCGAGCGCGAGCACCTTGTTTCCGAGATTTACCACCAGCACGTGGCCTTGAGCCGCCGCGAAGTTCAATTCAGGAGAGATGGTTTGGACGACCCCCATTTGGCTTTGAACCGAGTCATTGATCGCCACACGGAACCGCTCATGGCCCAAGCCATCGTGGCCCAACACCAGTTGGTTCTGCTGATCGAAGGCGACCGCGACCGTCTCAAGATAGGCCGGCCGGGCGCCGCGCCAAGCGATCGGGAAAGGCCGCTGCATGTTTTGGGGCTGCCGCATCGCGTGGGGTTCCGTCGTGTCGCGGCGCACATTCCCCGTCGGCCATGGCGCGGCTTGCGCGAGTGCTCGTTTCGCCGGCGAGTCGGCCGGCAAGCTCTCCACGACTTGCTTGCCCGTCTTGCCGCTCATGCATACCAGGTCGGCGAATTCATGCTCGAGACGTCGATAGAAAAAGGCTGCTTCCTCGGGCTTGCCCGCCTCATCGAGAAATGCCGCCATCCGCGCGACCGCCGCGCGGCGCCGCACCGGATCGCCCGAGCACTGCAACTCGTCGAGCAACATCTCCCGTTCGATCAGCGTCTCCGGCCCCGTCAATTGCGCGAACAACTGCTCGCGGGCTTCGTCGGCGGCCGGATGCGTTCCGAAATAGGCGAGGAACCTTCGCAGGGATTTGGGTTCCTTGGCAGCCAGCGCCATCTTCAGGCGATCCGCGACGGCCGCGTCGAATTTGGTACTCTCGTCGCCGATCGCGGCGGCATAAAGTTGGTCGAGACGGGATCGGACCCAGCGGTCGCGGCGGACCGAAAGCGCGCTATTGACGATTTCCGGCTCCCCTTGATTCCAGGGCATGTCGATCAGCTTCAAATAGGCGTCGAGCGCTCCAAGCCGGTCACCCGACTTGCCCAGTCCATCGGCCAGCGTCCGCAAAAAAACGATCCGCTCGCCATCGAGCACGATTAGCTTTTCGAGTTCGCTGACGGTCGCTCGCGACGCGCCAAAATCCCGGTTCAAGTCCGCCAGCAGCGCTTCGACCAGCAGCTCGCGCGTGCTAGCGATCGGCGATCGCTCGAAAGATTTCCGGAGATCGGCGATCGCCTCGGGAAGTTTGCCTTCGTCCAATTCGATATTGCCGCGGTCCGCAAGCGCGTCGGAGCTGTCGGGATTCCCGGCCAATCTCGCGGCGATTTTCTCCTTCAGCGGATCGAGCTGGTAGAACGCGTAGAGGTGATCGACTCCCTGGGCAATGACCGAGCCTTTATAGCAGATTAGATTGCCGGGGATGATTCCCCCGCGCGACTTGGCTCGGGTGGCGATCCTGCCGTCGGCCAGGTCGATACTCGCCACTTCGGCGCTCGAGAGGGGCAGAAAGTAATCGCCGCCGCTCAAGAATCCGCGTCCGCTCGGCATGCTTCCTTGCGGCAGCGACAAGGGGCTCGGCCAGGCGGGCTTCCCGTCGGCCAACTTGACGGCCTGGATTTGCTTTCGGCCCACCAGAATTGCTTTGCCGTCATGCACGCCGCCAACGTACACGTTTTCGCCCCGTTCCATTTTCCAAAGCAATTTGCCGTCAATCAGGCTGAGGCAGAAAAGCTGGTCCGACTCGACCGGCGTCAGCAGCACGCAACCGTCGGCGATGGTCGCGGTGGCGTCCGACCACCGATCTCCCATGAAATTCTGCGTGTTGTAGGCGTTCATCACCATACCCATGCGAATCGCCACGACCTGCTGCTGCGGCGTCTGCTGGTTACGCGGATACTCGTATCCCCACAGCAACGACCGGTTTGCCACGTCGACGGCGACGACCGCGCCGGCCGACGTGGGACAAATCAGAATTCCGTCGGCGTAGGACGGGCTCACGCCGGTGGTTCGCCGGAAACCATTTCCGAACGGGTTCGCGTCTTCGGGCGAAGCCAATTGCTGCGACCAATCGACCTTGCCGGTCTTGGCATCGAGCACGACCAGGCGAATCTCTCCTTTGATCTCCGCCAACACATACAATCGACCCAACAGCGGCAGCGGCGGTCCTAGGAAAAAAGCGCCCGTGAGCATCGGCTCGACGTCGATGTCCTTCTTCTGACCGCCGAGGCGCCATTTGATCTTCCCCTCGGTTCGCAATTCGTAGGCGGCCAGCTCATTCGTTGGATTGTCGATGCTCATCGACGGGATCATCCCGCCGGGGCGGAGAAACATCCGTCGTCGCGGCATTTCGGGAACCGGCGTATTGTCAGGGACCTCTTCCACCTCGAACACATATTCACCGTCGCTCGAAAGCGTGCCATACGTGGCGTTCTCCCACAGGCGTTCGCTCAACGATGGATCCTGCGCATTGAATACCATACCATTCACTCGCACGAACCCGCCCGCGCCTCGATCGGGCGGCTGACCGATTGGGGAATGGATTTCCCATTTCCGTAAGCCCGTGCGAAAGTCCAACCCGATCAATCCCAACGGCGTCCGCATCAGCACCCAATCGGAAACGGCCAAGGGCTGCATCACGGGCATCGTGGGCAGATTGCGATCCAGACCCTCTTGCCGAGCGCTCACTGCGGTCTTGATCGCTTCCGGGTTCGGCACCACCGGCGTTTCCCACCGGAAGCTCATCAGCGGCATTCCGCCTGAGCTAATGGCATTGCGCGCCGGATTGCCACGATGAATCGCCCAGTTGGCCGCTTCCATCGTCTCGGTCGCCTGCGGCCGGCCGAAATTCTCGGCCAGCCACGCCATCGCATGAACTTCATCGACGGCCGTGAAGAGCTTCACTTCCTTCCCCGCGATCCGCAGCGTGGCGCCGGGATCGTGCTTCTTCAGGTCGATCATCACCTGGCGAGCCCGCGATTCCATGCCGCCGCGGAGCCAGCAGGCGGCCAACATGACCGAGAGCCCCGGCTCGTACTTCTCCGCCGCTGGAGTTCCTTGCAGCCGTTGAAAGCAAAGGGCGGCCGCCAGCGGCTCGTCGTGATCGAGCTGGTGGCGGCCCAAGAGCAGCGTCGCGTCGTATCCGGCGCGGGTGTGAAAATAACGCCGCGCAACTTCGGCCACCGCCGCCATGTCGCCCGCGGTCAGCGCGTCGGCCAGCATCCGCTCGGCCTTCGCTCCGAAGAGAATCTCGTAGGCCTGTAGTCCCTCGGTCGATTGCTCTCCGATCAACCGCTGGGCTTCCGACTTCAGCCCATTTCGGGCGATCTGGTTCTGTTCGGTGCTGTCGAAATAGTCCTGCGACGACTCGAGGATGTCGTCCAACAGAGGCAGCGCTTCGCTATAGCGATGGTCCTCGAGCAGCTTCTTGGCCTTTTTGAGTTGCTTGCGGGTCTCGCGATCGCTGTGAAAGACGCCCTCGGCCGTTTGTTCTTCGCTGCCGTCGCCGGTCGGCTGTCCGACCCCAATCCCCCGTCCGCGGACCCTGAATTGGAAGGGAACTTGCTGGGCGAGTCCTTCGGCCGCGGCGAACCCAGCCACCGATAAAGCAATCAGCCCGACTCGAGCCGCACGCCATGCGCAAGGGCGATTTCCGGCCGAATAGCGACTGCGGACCAGCATGGCTCCTCCTCGACGTGTCGGGGCATCGTTCCTTGCACCCCGTATGTGTTGTTAGTGTCAGATTGGCGATTAAAGTTCAAAGACCTTAACCCATTGCTGTAGAATATCTTACAATTGTTGGCGAGAACCTGCAAGTTAGTTCCGATCGGTCCCAGGTTGTCGCGGCATCTGTCCAAACCAGCTCACTTGCTGGCGATCAAAATGGGTGCGGACGCCAATCTATCCCCGGTTTCGACGTAGTATTCTAGGTGCGCGCCTCGCCGGAGCCATCGGCGTGGTAGTGCGATGCTCCCGAAGATCGCAGACCGCCAGAGTGACCGAATGGTCATTTTTCCGGAGTTTTTCGCGATTTTTCGGGTTTTGAGGGTTGCATTTTTGCAAGCGTCGTCTTTAATCATCCGGTCGTTGATTATCAAACCGACATCTAATTTACCCCCCGTAAACCCTACAAGGAGGGCCATGGACCATGGCGAAAGCTGCTGCTCCCGCGACTGCATCACCTAAGAAAGCGCCCAGTAAGACTGAGGTTCTCGCTGCCATCGCCGACGCGACTCAGGCCAACAAGAAGGTCGTCGGCGCGGTTTTGGACGCGCTCTCGGCCGAAATCAAGAAAGCCCTGAGCAACAAGGGGCCTGGTGTCTTTGCGCTGCACGGTTTGGTGAAGATCGAGCGCAAGAAGGTCCCCGCGAAGCCGGCCCGCAAAGGCGTCCCCAATCCGTTCAAACCGGGCGAGTTGATGGATGTCGCGGCAAAACCCGCCTCCACCAAGATCAAGGTACGTCCGCTGAAGAGTCTCAAGGAAATGGTCTGACAGTTACAAGTAGTCTGACGGTTACGACCGATTTCACGGCGACGGCCGTTCGATCGGTGGGTGCTCCACGGCGAGAGACATCTCGCCCGGGCGGAAGCATCGCCGAGCGAGCGGCCGCCTCTGCGCGCCGTGTTGCGCTCCTTGGAGCGTAATTCCTCTCCGGATAGGTGAGGCGTTCTATCCGCCGCGTTTCGCCTTGCTATTCCGATGCGACGTCGCCGATATGACGCCGAGTGAGTCAAGTTGGGCGAAGATGGCGTCATGGGCCAGCATCCAGCCGCCGTGACGGGAAGCATTTCCCGATAGCGAGAGAGAGTTCAGCGATGTGACACTGTCCGACACCGCCGCGAGCAATCGGTTGGCCGCAGAGCCAGGGCCGCCGGCCGAGAATCCAGTCAGCTTCTCGAGAACCAGATCACGAGCCATTGCCGCCGCCGGTGGCGCGGCCGGCACGGATGCAACGGAGGGCGGGACGAATCCCTCGACCGCAATCGCCAGGGGTGTCGTTTCTGTCCTTGTTGTCGTCGTGGCCGTTGTCTCGCTGATCGTCGTAGTTGTCGTCGCGGAAATTGCAGTCGGAGTCGCTGCCAGAGCAGCGGCGGGCGCGGCACTGCTCGGCGCGACCGTAACCGCGGAAGTCGCGGGCGAATCAGTAGCCGGTGCGAGAGCGCCACCGCCTTGCCCCGGCGGCGTTGGATCGGTCGCCGGCAGCGAAGTCAGCAGTGTGGACTGAACCAAATTCAGGTCGATGCCCGTAATCTCTCCCTTGCCGGAGGTATCGTAAAGCGGGTTGTACCCGGCGGTGGTCGTGAATTGCAAGAAGTGTTGCCGCACGCTACCCCCGTCCACGCCGGTGACAACGCCGTTCTGATCGACATCGCCTGGCAGGATATTGAAGCGGAAGTTGAAATCGCCTCCGGCAACGGTATCGCCGGAGGGAAGCAGGTTGCCGCTGCCGTTGGCGAATTCGCCGTCGAGCGCCGCGCCCGAGACCTTGCTCGTCACGGCCGCCGACGGAATGCTGAGCAAGTACTTATCGAGCGGCAATGCGGCTTGATAAACCCACGTGGCCGTGAACGTCGTGCTGTTGTAAGTGAACGAGGCTGTGCCCAGCGCCGGCGCGGGCCCTAAGTCGGGCGATCCGACGAGCGCGATATTGGCGGTGTTGATATTCACATCGCGGCTGAACACGACCGAGATGATGTTCACGTTGTTCCAGGGGAGCGACCCGAGTTGGTTCGGACCACCCATCAGCCGATAGCCCAACTGGGCGTCTCCCAGGCCATTGCTAGCCAAATAGTTAAGAAAGCTCTGCTGCCAGGCGCTGCCGCTGACATAAATGGCGTCGACCTCGGGCGCCACCGGATTGACGACGAAGCTGCCGCTGGCGTTGGCGACGGCGAACGTGCCAATGCCATCGACGACGTTCGACCCGGCAGCGGTGAACGTGAGCGTGTAGGTTCCGCCGAGCACGTCGAGCGACGACAGATTACCGAGCGTAAAGGTAATGTTGTCGGATGTCGTGAGCGTCTGCGACGCAGTGAGCAAATTCGGGCCGCCGCTGCGCGAGAACGACAGCGACGAGATCGTGAAGCCGCTGACCGGCTCGTTGAATACGATCTGCAATTGCGCGGGGCCGGTCGTCACCGTGTTCGGATTGACCGGCGTGATCGTGGCGGTGGGAAACAGTTGCTGAGTGATTGCCGACGATTCATTGGAGGCTGGGCCAGCGCCGGATCCATTGATGGCCCGCACGGTGTAATAGTAGTGAGTAAGCTGCGCGAGTCCCGTGTCACTGAAGCTGGTCGCGTTGAGCGGAGAGGCGTTGATCGGAGTCGGCCCTTCGCCGCCGACCGACGTGCCGCGGTACACGTTGTAGCCCGTGGCGCCGGTCGAAGCGGTCCACGAAAGATTGATCTGGCTGCTGGAGATCGAAGCGGCGGTCAGATTTGCCGGTCCTTTGGGCGCGCCGGCGATAAACGTGACGGACGATTCGCCACTCTTGACGCTTTCGCCGCCGAGACCGACCGCGGTGACTTCATAATAGAATGTGCCGCCGTTTCCGACCGCGGAATCGACATAGCTCGGGCTGGCGAGTCCGGTAGCAAGTGGAGTGGTGCCTTCTCCGCCGGCGGTGCTGGCGCGATAGACGTTGAAGCTCGTAGCTCCGGTGACGGTCAACCAGGAAAGCAAGACGTTGCCGCTTGGCTTGATCGCAGCACTCGGCGTTGCGGGCGCGGCGGGGGGAGTTGCCACAAATGCCTCGGCGCTCGCCGGGCTTTGTCCGCCCGCGTTGATCGCAACGACCGTGTAGTAAAACGAGGTTCCCGCAACGGCTGCGGCGCCCGGATCGGCGTACAAAGCGCCGGTAACTCCGGTGGCGTACGGCACCGAACCTTCGCCGCCGAGTGTATTGCCACGGAAAACGTTGAAGCTACTCGCTCCGGGCGGGATCGTCCAAGTTACGTCGATGTCGTTACTGCCGTTCGAATTATCGATGGCGGCGGCGACATTTGACGGGGCCGACGGCGCAAGAACGCCGACGGCCTCGACGCTCCGCGCACTTTCACCCGAGCCGTTGACGGACGTTACTTGATAATAATAGCTGAGGCACGCCTGCCGATTCGGATCCGAGAACGCCGTGCCGGACACGTTGGTGGCAATCGGTGTGATCCCCTCGCCGCCCGGGCTGGTCGCGCGATAGACATTGTAACTCGTCGCGACGCCGACGCTGCTCCACGATAGGTTGATCTGCGTGCCGGCGACCGTCGCGGTGAGCGAGGCTGGGGCGGGAACGCTGGATGCAGTCGCCGTCGAGTTCACTTCATTGCTGGCGGCGCTCGGGCCGCCGGTATCCACCGCTTTGACAACGTAGAAGTACGGTTGACCGGACGTGGCCGTAACATCAGCGTACGACGGGCTCGTCAACTGGCTGGCAATCGGCGATGCTCCCTCGGCGCCGGCGGCGATGCCGCGATAGACGTTATAAGTGATTCCGTTTTCAGGAATCGCGGGCGGCGCGGTCCACGACAGCGAGATCAGGCCAACGCCCGGCGTGGCCGCAAGACCACTGGGCGCGGCGGTCAATGTGTCGACCGTGGCCCCGGTGAAATCGGTGGCGCCGGCGAGGTTAAAGGCTTGCACGTGATAGTCGTAATACTGGCCGATGGCCAGGCCATTGCCGTTCGGTCCGTGGTCCGTATAGCTGGTCGAGCCGGCGGGCAGGGTGGCGATCAGGTTGAAGGTGCCGGACGAGCCGAACTTGCGGAACACGCTAACGCCAGTCTCCTTATTGGTGGAGTTCGTGGAATTGAGCTGCCAGGCGATGCTGATGGAGTTGGTGGTCACGGCGGTGACATGGCCGTTGCTCGGCGTCGGCGGCGTCACAGGCATCGTGACCGGCACCTTCGGCGTAAAGGCGGAATTCGCGACAAAATTAGTCGCCTGGACGCGGTAGCTGTACGTCGCGCCGGGGGTCAATCCCGTGTCGAGGTAGGTGGTGGTGTTGGGCGCGACGGAAAAATCGGTCACGGTGTTGTCGGGATTCGTGCGTTCGACCGTGAACCCGGTCTCGTTGTTGGAGTTGTCAGTCCAACTGACGTTGATCGTGGTTCCCGATGCGGCCGCGGCAGTCAATCCGCTCGGAGCGACCGGCGCCGCGCCCGAGTAAAGTTGGCTCTGAGGCACGAAGTCCTTGGGCGTGCTCGTGCTCGACCACAGCAGCTCGGCTTCCCACCCACCGCCGTTCTGATAAAAATCCATTTCGATGTCATAAACCTGGCCGCCCGACATGGCGAACGTGCCGGAGTTCTCGGTCGGAGCGTGGTCGGTAAAGTTGTTGACGACGGTCGTAAAGGTGTTGCTCGTGGTCGGCTTGATGAAGAGCCGGACACCATCATCGCTTTCCGTATAGAATGTGTACGTTTGCGAGAACTGCGCTTGAATCCGGCCCGTCCACTTGACCGAAAAACCGGTGGAATTCAAGCCGGGGCCGGGCGAGCCGTTGCCGTTAGGAAAGTCAACTTCTGGATCGACCCGTGTTAGAACGGGAGTGCCCGTTAAATGGTTTCCACCGGAGTCGACGTAATAAGCTCCCTCCAAACCGTCGCCCGTGCCGGTCGGCGGCGCCTGCGGCGTGGTCACGGAAACGATGTTCGACGGCGCGGAAAACGTTCCGCCTTGAAAGATGTTGTGCGCTTCGACCTGATAGTAGTAAGTGGTCTGCGAGAGAAGATTGTTCGAGTCGACGAATGACGTGGAGTTCGCGCTGGCCTCGCCAATTTCGACAAACGGCCCGCCGGCGCTGGTCGAGCGCTGGATGCTGAAGAAATCCTCGTTGTTGGAGTTGTCCTGCCAGGTGACGTTGACACTTTTGAACGTGAGCGCGGTAGCGCCGGTATTGCTCGGCGCCGCGGGTCCGGAGGTCGGCGTAACGGGCGGACCATAGGCGACGAGCGACGTGCTCGTGCCGACGAAGACCTGCCCGTCGGCGACCGTCGGGACCGTAAACTTGTTCACGCTGCCGACGAGTGCATCGCGATTCCCGGCGGCCTGGTTGCTGGTCCAGAGTTCCGCGAGAGTCGAGGCGTTGTAGGCCCGAAGAGTATTATCTCCGTTGGCGTTGAGGGCCCACATGATGGCGTTGGTCGTGCCATTGGCCGAGATTGTCGGGCTGCCGGAAAGATTCCCAAAGCCGTCGACGGTTGTGTGAGTCGCGGTGGTCGAATAGGCGGCGGACCCGTTAGCGATCGAAAACGTCGCGGCGCTGCCGCCGTAACCGGGAACATAATAGATCGTGTTGTTGAAATAGGCCGCGGCATTCAGGACGCCGGACAACTCTTTTTGCTCCTCCACAACGTGATCGGTTACGACATTGTTCGGATCGAATTTCCCCATATTGTCGCGGTCGATTAAGTAAATCTTTCCTTCTTTGCCCGAGCCGATCAGCAAATGCGGATGGGCGGCATTACCCACCGAATCTGGCAGAATGGTTGTGCCGCCCGAGCCGAGATCGGTGTCGCCCGCGTTCAGCGATTGATTGTTCGACGGAGAGAAATAGTCCAAGACCTTGAAGCCCCAGCCGTTGATGTTCTGACTCGCCTGGGTCGTGGTCGTGTCGATGCCGATCTTGACGAACGAATCGGCGTAGTCGCCGTTGACAGGGAAACCTTGCGCGTTCAGGCCTGTCGTCGTTCCATTGGGCGAAGTGCCGGTGTAATTCCCGTCGAAGGTGCCGTTGCCGGTTTCAAAGTAAAAAATGGGATTGCCGCTGGCGTCCAAGTGCGGATCGATCGTGGTGATGTCACCTCCTTGCCAGATTCCGCCGAGGCCGCCGTTGGGGGTTGTGTTGAGCACGCCGGTCAAGGCGAGCGTGTTCTCGTCGAACTTCAGGACCCAGCCGTGATAGGGTCCGTTGTCGCCGTGGCTGGCCCAGGAGGTGTAGATTTGCCCGCCGAACAGCGTCATGCCTGGCCGGCTCATCTGCCGCAATGCATTGAAGTAAACGCGGCTTTGCCCATTGATTGTGATTTGTCCGTCCCCACTGCCGAATACGAACGGATCTTGGTTGGTGGCGCTGGCGCTGATTTGGGTGCGATAGACATACCCGCTGGTATCGTCCGTATCGGCGATCACATGACTGGCGATGACCGCCCCGTTCTGGATATTGATCTTGAAGAGTTCGGCAACGTAGTGCGTGTGGTTCGTCCCGCCGACGGGAACGATCTGTTTCGTCTTCGTGATGACGAAGATCGCGTTCTGCGAGGCGTCGATCGTCGGTGTCCCGGTGATTCCGATCTCGGGGTTAATATCGCTCGAATTGACGTCGCTATTAGGGACGCTCGTAATCGTCGTCGCGCCCGCAAGCGCCACGCCGCTAATGGCCGGATTCAAGAACGAGTCGTACCACAATACGTTGCCCCCTTGGGCATCGATCGCGTAAAGACCGTCGTGCTCAGTGGCAGCGAAGACGGTGTTGTGAATGCCTGGAAAGTTGCCGGCCGTGATGTTCACGCCTGGCACATAAAGTGGTTCGGCGTAGGCCTGACCGTCGAGCGGCGTCGAGAACGTCTTGCCGAACGTGGAAGTGTTAACGTTCCCTGGCGTGAGCAGCGTTTCGGTCGAGTTGACCCCGCTGGACTGTGCATCCATGTGGTAACTCAGCACGCTGGTTGCCAGCACGAGCCGTGGCTCAAGCCGTTCCAGTCCAAGACCGGCCCGCTCCCGATGCCTAGAGTTTTTGGACGACCGATTGCGCTTTAGGTCCGCCTTCCGCCTGCGATTTCGGAGCATTGCTCTTCCCTACTAGTTCCCTATTAGGCATTCCATCTCCGGCGACTAAACCAGATAGACGGGATACGAAGCCAATCAACATGGAGTCGAGAATCGACAAGACAACTCACGCCTGTTCTCGGAGATCGAAAGCTTGATCTCCTCTGAATTCCTGCACCCTCACTTTAACTGACGATAGGTATTTCGCAAGCTTTATTGGCGCGAAACTGCGTTTTCGCGCCCGGCGGTCGTGACTGTGCTCCCTCACTGGAATGGGAATTGTGGCGGACGCAGGTGGCCAACGACGTGCTGGGCCGAGCAATCTCAGTCTTTGTCGCCGGTTCGCAGCACGATGATTTGGCCCTCGACCGGGCCCTCTTCTCCGCGGCGGAGCGACGTGCGTTGCGCGTCGCGGATCGCGAACCCATGTCGGATGGCCAGCGCGCCAATGTATTCGCTCGAGTGGGCATAGCGCCGCGTGCGGCGCAAAACCCAATGCAGTTGCTCGATTGTTTCGATCGAGAATGCGAACAGCCCGCTCGGCCGAAGGACTCGGCGGGCGGCGGCGAATAGCTCCTCTAAATCGCCGACGTAGATGAACAAATCGGCCGCCAAAACCAGATCGAACCGCGAATCAACCGCTCGCATGTAATCCACCACGTCGTTGCAAACCAGCTCGTCGTAGATTCCGGCCGCGCGAGCCGCGGCAAGCATCGCCGTGGAAAGATCAACCCCCGTCATGCGGCGTGCGAGGTCTCGAAACTGCTTTCCGACAAGCCCCGTGCCGCAACCAAGGTCGAGAATGTCGAGGGATTTTTCATCGTCTGTAGGGTACGGCCTCGGTGCCGTTCCGGGCCTCCGTGCCGTTCCGAATTCGCCCAGTTCTGCTGCGACCGCCTGTCGCAACGCTTCTGGAACGCGATAGTCCAGCTCCGCGACCAGCCGCCGCTCGAAAGTCGCAGCGAAATCATCGAACAGCCTCGTGACGTATGGTCGCGGCATGGAGCGCGGAGGAGACTCGCCCGAGAGCGCCGCCAAATCGAACGAGACTTCGACCAAGCCCGGTTCGAGTTCGAGTGCCCGCTCGTAGGCTTGCGCCGCCCGAGTCACATCCCCCGTCTCATCCAACAAGTTTCCGAGCGCATGCCAGCCCTTGGCGAACTGCGGATTCACGGTCAACGCTTGCCGCTCAGTCGCGATCGCCGACGTCTTGTCTCCGGCGTTGCCTAGGGCAATCGCCATGGCGTGTAACGCCGGAATGTGTCCGGGCTGCACTGCCAGCGCGGCCTCGCACGCCGAGATCGCCACGGCAATCTGACCGGATCGCAACGCCGCGATCGCCAGTCCCACTTGCGCATCGACCGAGGTTGGATCGCGCGCCAACACCTCTCGATAGGAATCGATCGCCTCGTGGATTCGGCCGGTTTCTAAGAGCACGTCGGCCAAGTTCGATCGCGCGAGCAAATACTTCGAATCAAGTCGCAGCGCCGCTTCGTAGGCGTCGATCGCGCTGGCGCTGTCGCCCGCCGCTAGATGAAGACTGCCGAGATCATTGAACACGGCCGGCGTCGGCTCGATCTGCGCAGCTTGAAGCATCAACGGAATAGCTTCCCCGACTCGCCCGACACGATGCAGCAACCGCGCTAGCCGAACTAGGACGAGCGGCTCCGCGGGGTGCTCCGCAAGCATGTCGCGCAGGGCAGCTTCCGCGGCCGCCGGGCTTTCCGACTCTTGCCGCTGGGCCGCGGCAAGCCGTGCTTGCAATTCAGACCGATCCATAAAGATCCGACATCTACTCCCTCTCCCGCTGGGAGAGGGCCGGGGTGAGGGGAACACGCGGTGGCCGTTGCGCTCGTGCGCATTGCGTGTCACCCTGTCATCTATCACCGCTTCCCCGCGATGGCCCGCTGGACCGCCGTGCCCATATCGGCCGGGCTTTCGGCGACGACAATGCCGGCCGCCTCGAGCGCCGCGACCTTGTCGGCCGCAGTCCCCTTGCCGCCGGTGATGATCGCCCCGGCGTGCCCCATCCGCTTGCCGGGGGGCGCGGTGCGCCCGGCGATAAAGGCCGCGACCGGCTTGCTGACATTCGCCTTCACGAAAGCCGCCGCCTCTTCCTCAGCGGTGCCCCCGATCTCGCCGATCATCAGAATCGCCTCGGTCGCCGGATCGGCCTCGAACATCGCCAGCAGATCGATGAACGAAGTCCCCACGATCGGATCGCCCCCCAGACCCACGCACGTCGATTGGCCCAGCCCGATGTTGCTCAACTGCCAGACCGCTTCGTACGTGAGCGTGCCGCTGCGGCTCATTAGCCCGACCGGGCCCTTCTTATGAATGTAGCCAGGCATGATCCCGATCTTGCACTCGTCCGGCGTTATCACGCCGGGACAATTCGGGCCGACCAGGCGGCTGGCGCTGCGCCGCACGACATCGTACACCCGGACCATGTCGAGCACCGGCACGCCTTCGGTGATCGCCACCACCGTCTCGATCCCCGCATCGACGGCTTCGAGAATCGCGTCGGCCGTGAAGGCCGGCGGGACAAAGATCATCGTGGCGTCGGCCCCGGTGGCATCAACCGCCGCAAAGACCGTGTCAAAAACCGGCAGCCCCTCGACCTTCTCGCCGCTCTTTCCCGGCGTCACGCCCCCCACCATGTTCGTGCCGTATGCGAGGCAGCCCTTGGTATGAAACTGGCCGACCTTGCCGGTGATCCCCTGGCAAATGACGCGCGTCTGTTTGTTGATGAGGATGCTCATGCCGCTCATTTATAGCCTATCCGAGAACCGCCGGGGACTGTCCCCTTTTGTGGAGCGGGCACCCATCGCCGCGATGGTCGGGAACAAAAGGGGACTGTCCCCCTCTCCACAGGTAGTTTTTGGATAGGCTCTTATCCGATGTGAAATTCAAGCGTTGATTTTTGGAACAGTTTACCACAGTCAATTCGTGCGTCTAGCGGCAGGAAGGCTCACCATGATCGCTGATTTAGAACCCCTCACAACGCCGCCGGGGACTGTCCCCCTTTTGCGGAGTCGGCGGAGCAAAACGGGGACTGTCCCCTTCTCCCAGGCGGTTTTGTGAGGGGTTCTAACGACGCAATGGGGCAATTCTTGAGCTAAATTTGTAAATCCTGGTGTGGCACGCGTCTCCTCTTCGAGCCTGAGCCTCAGAGCCGAAGGCTGACCGTGCCACGGGCGTGATTTCCGCCGCCAAATCCGAGGAAAAACCCCGATGTTCTCATTCAGTCGCCACAAGAAACAACTGGACGTGCAAGCGCTCTTGCGGCGCGCGATCGACTCGTCCACTCCCAATATGCCGCCCACGAATGGGGAACATCGTTGGGATAGTCGAGCCAATCGGACGTTTCCTCTGGTGCTGGCCACGTGGAACGACGGGCAAGTGAATATGGACGAGGCGACGACCGCCTTGACCAAAAATCTATCCGGCCAGGGATTGACCGCGGTTCATTTCGAGCCGCTCCAGGCCAAGCAGCTCGTGGTCGGCTTCTGGCTGGAATCACAAGCGTACTTTGTCTTGGGCGAAGTCCGCCATCGCACTCGGCTCGGCGGCGGTTACTGGCAGCTCGGCATCGAACTGGGAAACCTGCTCACTCCGGGCGAACACCCAGCACTCGAGCTACTGCTGCCAATGGTCGCCGGCTTGACGACGACTGATTCCCAATCGGCATGAGTGTAGTCATCACGCTCCGTCGTGATGACCTGTCGTCGCGGCGCAGCGCGAGGACGACACTCCCTGAGCGGTGGCACTGGCCAGCGGGGCGCCCTCTGGGCCCGGCCAGTGCCGGAACCCGCACCAAGCGCTGAATCGAGGTACCGTCGCCCTTTGGAAGGCAAGCGAGGGGCTAATGTTGATCGGCGATTCAGCACTGGCCGAAAAAAGAGAAAGAGGACAGATGTTCTGATCCCTTTCCCCTTGTCCTCCCGTTCAGTTCGCTAAAACGCGCCGCCGCCCATTCCACCAGGAACTTGCGCGTCGATCTGCGCGATCAGCCGCGTTATTCGGTCTTGTACGGCCTGCGTGTTCCGCACGACGATCCCGCCGGGGACTTTGCCGATGTATCGCCCTTGCCAGCTTGCGGGTTCGATCACATTCCGGATGGCGGCGATGTATTTGTCGAGCGAAGCGTCGTCGCCGTTAGCTTTACTGACGCGATGAATCCGCACGATGATCGCCTCGCCCGCGTCGGCAGCCGGCATCGCGATCGCGGATTCCTTTGCGGCCCGGTGGGCCGCCCGAAGCTTGGCTAGCAGCTCAGCAATCTGTTCGTGCACCTCTTCCGATTGATCGATGATGAGAGCAACCGGGTGAGCCCAGGGACTGACGCCACCACCACCATTGGGCCATGAAGTCGGAGCCACCGCGGACGTGATTAGATCGATCAAACTGTCGAAATCCAAATCTGTGCTCCGATCGCCGGGTTTGGCATCGAGCAAGTCGCTCACGGGATAAACGCCGAGTCGCGCATGCTCTTTCTCCGCGGCATCGGTCGTGATCACGAGCGCATCGTCGCGAAGAATGAAGTTCAGGTCATTCGGCCTGAGCATGCTGCGCAGCGCAAACTCGAGCCGGACTTGCTTCGCCTTGAACCTCAATGGAACTTTGAGATCAGCTCCGGCATCGGAAAGCTGCTTGCGATCGATCGAAACCGGGATGCCGTCGGCCCGCAGGTCATCGACCAGTCCAGTCAGCGGCATTTCGTGAAAATCGAAATCCTGACGCCTTGCGAGTCGCTCGCGAATTTTTTCTTCCGCCGGGCCAGAATCAATCAATAGCGGCACGGACTGTCTTCCGGCAAGTTCGTCAGAGTTGATCTTTCGCAACGCGGCGAAAAGCTGGGCAATCTCAAGATGCGTTTCCGGGTTGCTCGATACCGCCAGGCTGCCGCCGATCGGCATAATCAGGCCAGTGCCGCCTGAATCGTTCCAACTTGTGGGTTCAATGCACGATTTCACGACATCGACGATCGCCGACCGGTCGTTACCGGCCGCGTCGTCGGCAAACTCATCTGGGGCTGCCGGCTGCGAAATCAGATCCAGAACGTCGTAAACGCGCATGATGCTATAGCTCTTTGCGTTCTCCGCCGTCGTGATCAGAAGAACGTTGTCCTCGGGAATCTCATAACCGAGATCGTGCTCGGCGAGCATGGCCCGCAGCGCTGAGCCGAAGGAAACGTCCGCCATCTCGAACTCGATCGGCAAATTCTCCTGGATACCGGCGTCGGCGATCGCTTTGGAGGCCACGAGAACATTGACGCCGGCGAGATCCGCCAAGTGCGCGGCCGCGTTCTTGAGCGGCACGTTTTTCAATTTCGCGCTAACCCGTTTCTCGAACGCTTTTTCAACCGAAGTGCGCTGGTCGTTGGCCGCCGCGGCCGGTTTTTCCGCTGCCGAAGCGGGGGTTGCATTCGGACCAGACGTCTTGTCGTCCGACCCGATCAAAGCCGAGCGCAATCCGTAAGTGACTAACAGCGCGGCGACTGTCAGCGCGATACGACGAGACGCACGTGACATGTTCCTCTCCTTTGAAACCGGAAGATCCCGGCCATCTGCTGGAGCGTCCGGAAGCGAGACGCCCTGCAATCATTTTAGCCGACCGGAGATAAAAAAGTCGCCTGATTGGCGGCGAACCGAAGCGCCGTTCAAAGGGCCGGACGGCCCGACAGGGAATAGCCCCAAACCGTCAGGTTGGGGTGCGGCACGACGAGATTGAATCTCCAAGGAGCGACACGCTGGGTCTGACCACGGCCTGGTGCCAGTCCTCCGGACCTCCGCATTCATTTGGCGCGATCATCGACCCCGATTTCACAATCGGGGCTATTACCTTTCGGCCGGCGGGGCCTATGCCGGGTTTGCAAGGATAGCGAAGCAGAACTGGGTTCCATTCGCCGTAGCGCAATTCGGGGTGCAACGTTTGGCAAAGTGGTCTGGCAGTCGACGGTGACCGCTGAACGCCTTGTCAGGGTGCATCAACTACCTTCCAGCGATCCGACGTCTCGTCGTGGTCGGTACTGCCGGCCGTTGTGCCAAGGAATTCAACTCGTGCGGTAAGCCCATCCAGGTAGACGACATGCTCTTCGTGCCACATGTGGAACGGATAATCGTCGTTCACCACCAGCACGCCGCTGGCTGGAATCTCGAAGACCCACACACCATCCTGCATTTTCAATTCTTTTCCCGCAGCATGGTTCTTGACGATCGAGAACTCCCCACGAAATCCGACGGGAACGACAATCCGGATGGGCTGACCCGGCCGATTGGCATAAGCGGCCAAGGCGAACGGGCCAACGGCGGCCGCAATGCAAAATATCAGGCCGAAGAGCGTCGCCCGCCGCTTAGTGGTTGCCTGCATTTCGATATCACCCGTCATGACGCATCCCAGCCCGACGACGAGCGGCACGAAAAACAACATGTTGACACTGAAAAAAAGGCAAATCGTTGGCACGACCGCTGTGAACAGCCCCATCGAATAGAGCGCCGGATTTCGCATCACACGTACCTGCACCATCCGAGCCACAGGCCTGCTTATGGCTGTGTTACCCCGCCCTGAAGAACCGTGCCGGAATCGGAAGGATAACCGGAGGCGGACCAATTATTGCATGGCCGCGTTATCCCGGACCGCCGGCAGCCGGGGCAAGGGACTCAACGAGCCGACCGTTATAGCTGTGTCACCTTGTCTAGGAAAAATGCCGCTTACTCTCTGAAGGGCGGTTCCGGCGGAAACTCTACGTATATGAAACCGATGAACATGCCGAGTAGAACGCCGAAGAACGCGCCCTGGAACGGCTTGCCCTCGATGCAGCCGACTGCTGCGCCGCCAGTGGCGAAAAATCCTAGGAAAAGAAGCACGGGATAAATGCCTGGATCGAATCTCGTCGCGAGGAATAGCACCCCGAGTCGCATTGCCACGCCAAGGAGCGCAACCGCGCCGAGCATCCGGCGCATCGAGAACTGAGAAGGCATCAGCATGTCCGCATTATCCGCGACCGCGGGCAGCAACGGCAAGCGATGCTGGGCGGCCATCGTCGCCGGCCATCGGTTTCGCTGTAAGAAGCTACGGCATGGGGCGGATTACCGGATCCTATCCGGGTCGATCGCTTCGCCGCCATTGCGGGTGAAAAGTGCCTTGAGCGTCTCCAAGTCCTCTTCGTTGCTGATTACGATGGTGCGGCAATCAGCTAACACCGCGCAAAAAATTCCTCCTGCGTGCGCCTCGCCCAGGCCGTCGAGTGGCTCATTCAGGTCGACTTCCAAATCGTCCGGCTTGGTCCAAATCACTGCGCGATCATCATTGACCTCGACCGCGAGGATCGTGTTGCTGGTCCCGTCGGTGAATGACTGAATTGGCAATCCTTCGGTTCCCTCGAACGCCAACCCCTTGCCAACCGGAACCAAGAACACCGCCTTGCCGTCGTCAGCGCGACCTGGCTTAGCGTAGGCCGACGGCATCTTGGCGATGAGTGCCTTGTTGTTCGGACTGTCCCACGGCTCGTCCAAATGGAACTGCTTGTAGAGCTCGTTCTCCTCGATGTATGGGAGGATTGCGACGCGCCAACTCAACAGCGGCTTCCCCTCCGTGCTGAAGATCGCGTGGGCCGGGAAATGCCGGTTTGCCCGTTCATAACTGAGCATCGCCAAACCGATCTGGCGCAATTCGTTCAACAGTTCACGACCGTTGGCGGCCTCTCTCTCGATCTTCGCCTCGTGCGCCAGGTAGCCGCAGACCACGGCCACGACCGTGACGACCACGAACAGCGACCGCAGGCTGAACTGAAACCAACGGCGTTTGCTCTTCGGCGTGGCAGCTTTCGGCGAATCGGTTTCCATCGCCTCATTATCCCCGACCGCGGGCAGCCGGAGCAAGGATGTCGGAAGCCGGGCGGCTATTCGTTTTGAAATCTATCCACGGACGTATTGCTGACTGCTTATTCAAAAGGACCACGTTGGGCAATCGTCACCCAGGCGATGCCAATCCCTACCCCGATCACCGCGCCCCAGATTGCACCCGCGCGGGGCCTTCCCTCCACGCAGCCGAGTGCCGTTCCAGTTGCCGCAGAGAATCCAACACAGAGAAACACCTGGAAGATGCCAGGACTAACGCCACCATCATGTCGCACGTCGAGGAACACCATAAAAAGGCGCGCGGCCACGCAGAGCATCGCGACCATGCCAAACATCCGTCGCATCGAGAATGGAAATGGCTTGCTCATGGCCGCGTTATACCTGGACAAATCAACGGCAGCCGGACGCGAGCGCCTCGACCAGGGGCGAAGCATCGGTCCACGCGGTTGACGTTCTCTTAGTGAGCGGAACGCCCGTACTTCTTTGTCGGGCCGTTCCACAACGCCAACCCGATTAGCCGTAGTTTCTCCTTAAGCGTGACCTTTACGCGGGCTTGCTCCACTTGCCACTCTCGCAGCATCGGCAAGCAGACCCCGCACTGAACCCCCATGATCGCGACGACGACGAAAAGCGTCCGCAGGCTGAATTGAAACCAACGGCGTTTGTGTTTCGACGAGTCGGCTTTGGGTGGCTCGGATTGCATGGCCGCATTATCCCCGACCGCGGGCAGCCGGAGCAAGAGATACGTGCGGCGGATGAGGATACCGGTGCGGGGTTTGTCAAGGAAAAAACCGCGCGTGATCGCTGGTTATGCCGTGAGCCAGCATACCTATTCCGGCCAGACAGGCCCACGCAGCCTTGCCCCACAAGCGCGCCGGCGACTGGCTTCGTTGCGACCACGATGCCTAGGCGTCATTCACCGGGCATTGGGACAGGATGCGCGTTCGGGGTAATCGGTCATAAAACCGAACGCAGCTTCAGGGAAAACGGTCTTCATCCGACTCGCTTGCGGCTTGGAAATGCCATATGGAAAATTGATGCTCAATGCCGTGTGATCGCCAATCAGAATGCGAATCCATGTGATCTGCGACGTCTCGGGATGCTCCATCTCGTATTGCGCCTCGTGAATCACGCCACCGTTGTCCAGTAACCACGACCGAAGGGCCTTGCGTTCCTCCACGACCCGGGCTTGATGCGCAAGCCAACCGCATGGGATCGCCAGCAGCGTGACGACTATCATCAGCGACCGCAGGCTGAATTGAAACCAGCGGCGTTTGCGCTTCGGCGGATCGGCTTTGGGCAGCTCGGTTTGCATGGCCGCATTATCCCCCACCGCGGGCAGCCGGAGCAAGAGATACGGAAGGTCATTGTCGCCAGAGCACCCGCGGCGATTCCGAATCGCTCCCGCGCTCGGACATGGGAGGCGGGATACCGGGGGGAAATTGGCTTGCGGGGCTGAGCAGGTGAACGCCGTTATTCGCGCGCGCCGGGAGCAGAAGATTCTGGCGCGGGGTACGGTTCTGATTGAGTGTTGGTAACCGTGGAGGCCGCGTGGCGAGCCGAAGGGCGTGGCGGTGATTCATCCACTATGTCGGCCTCTGGAAACAAGGCGACGAGGTGCGCTCGCTGCTCAAGTTCCGTTTCTGGAGAGATTTCGATCGCCATGATTCTCACGTCGCCGAGCATTCGGCGAAGCGGCGAAATCGGGTTTGGTCCCACGACTTCAAAACCTTCAAAAAGGAATCCCCATCGTCCATTAACGTCGCGATCAAGCTCTTGCTTCCGCTCCCGCACGATCTTCGCCTGCCAACCGATGTAGGCGCACGGCACGGCCATCAGCGCAACGCCGATCATCAGCGAGCGCAGGCTGAACTGAAACCAGCGGCGTTTGCGCTTCGGCGGGTCGGCTTTGGGCGGCTCGATTTGCATGGCTGCATTATCCCCGACAGCGAGCAGCCGGGGCAAGAGATTCCGATTCAGCGATCCAAGCCGTCAATTCTCTCCAGAAACTTCGTCTGCTCGGCGACAATCGTTTGCCAATTCGGCCGCTCCATCTTTCGGATGTACTCGATCGTTTCTTTGAGTCGCTTCTTGAATTCCTCCGTCGAAACTCGTTCACTATCTTCACCCGGTCCTGACTTTTCCCGACGCCCCTGGCCGAAGTCAACCGGAATCAGAATCCACGCCTTGTCCTCAAAGATGGTGGGTGCGGAGATGTGCATGGTCCACCGAGTCGGGCGATTGAAGTACATCAGCACCAACTGTCCGGGATCGTTCTGTTGCAGGCCGGGGACATAGCCGTAGTCCGGCGCCCAATCCATGGAGCCTTCCATTTCCTCGCGAATGGCATTGAGCGAATTTCGGCCGACGCCTCCCACATTCGGGAATTCGTTCGTGCGGGTCGTGCTGTCCTTGCCGTTTCTGACGATCCAGTTTTCGAATGCGAGCATGATCTGCGCATGACAATAAGGCTTGCCCTGCCAATCGAGAATGAAGTTGTAATAGCCCAGCGGCAACCCGATGACGAGGACTGCCGCGACGATCCATTTCACGATTTGGCGTGACGGACGCATAACGGTTTAGCGAGTCGGAAGGTGGTCGGAAATCCATTGGAGGAAGAGCGCGAATACGGCGCCCGCGAGCGTGCCTGCCAATAGGGCGGCGAGCGTGGTGAAGCCCCTGCTGGTTGGATCTTGACCTTTGCCGTCCCCTTCAAACACATGCAAGTAGATCTGCCAGCCGATGAATGCGCCCATGAGCGCGACAACGGCAGTTAAGATCGCGTCAACAGCATTTCGCCGGTTCATGAACACGACGAGGAGGCTCGCGACGGCTCCGAACGGCGCAGCAAGCGGCCAATCCTCGGGGCCGAAGTATTGGGCCATTCGAATTGTCAGCGCAAAGACCGCGATGATCAGAAATACCTTGTATAGCGGGAATTGGAAGCGCCGGGACATGTCCGCATTATCCCCGACCGCGGGCAGCGGGGGCAAGCGCGGTGCAAAGGGCCGACGGGCCGGTTCATGATGTTCGAAAGGACTCTACTCCGGCATGAGCGTCGGGATCACCAGGCGGCCGTTTTTGCGGTAGATGCGGAAATGGCGGTCGAGGGTGAAGACGCTGCTGTCGGCGTATTGCTCGGCCATGCGGACCAGGCAGGCGTCGGCTAGCGACATCGGGGTCGAGCGGTAGCGGGTGAGCAGGCGGGAGACGGTCGGGAGTTCGTCCGCCAGGCAAAATGGAGTCGTCACGACGGCGCGGGATAAGAGCTGCATCAGGGCGTCGACGCCTCCGTCGATGCCCCGCAAAAGGAAGCCAGCTTCGGAAATGACCGCCTCGCACGTGACCAGCGGCGGGCGGAGGAGCTTGAATTGCTCGTGGGACCAATCGTGATGGCGCTCCCGCCGGTTCAACAGGGCCACGAGCGGGCCGGTATCGACGATCACCGGCCCTTTCATCGGCCGTATCCGCGAAGGTGCTTCGGATTCGTGGCCAGATCCTTGGGCCCGCCCACGGCGCCGATGAGGTCGCCCGCCAGATCGGCGCAGGATGGTTCGGCGCCATTTCGCGCGGCGGCGAAATAGGCCTCGAGTGCCGTGCGAATCACTTCCGACTTGGCCAAGCTGCGCTTCCGCGACAGCTCGGCCAACTTGGCGTGCAGGTCATCGGGCAATTTGAGCGAGACGGTCTTCATGCGATGGCCGCAAGTAATACCATAGTAGTACAAGTGTATTACGCAGGTCGGGATTCGTCAACGTGGGCAGAACCGCGGAAGAACGCGGATTGACGCGGATTCCGAATCGTTCTCCGCGTCCGAACGGCGGCGGAGTCTAACGACGCCCCCAAAGAATCATCCACACCATAGCAGCGATAAATGCAGCAGCACTCCAAAGCGCGCCGCCAAGCGGCTGGCACAGAATGACCCACGACGCAAGCGTCGATACGCCGACAGTCAAGAAAATAGCAACAGTCATATCCTCGCGCTGCGAGCCAAAATACTGGTTCGTAAGAACAAAAAATAACCCGGCTTCGGCGCAGACAATCGTCACGATCACGAACATTCGACGCATCGAGAATCGAAACGGCTTGCTTGTCGGCGCATTCTCCCGGCCCCTGAAAAGGCGGGGCCGCGGCGTTTTTCGCACAAGCCACAAAGCGAAAAGCACTGTTGCTGCGGCAAAAATCGCGGTGCGAATGGCCGGCCACATAAAGCCCTCATGCCAACATCGCTCCGCAGCACCCCCCAGGACCAAGCCGATGCCCATCAGCAACATGAACGCGGCAAATCGGCGGATCGGGTCCATGACAGCATTATCCCCGACCGCCGGCAGCCCGAGCAAGCGATCCTTGCATCAAAGGGTTGGCCACTGGTTTTAGGATTGGAGGCTGTTGTTGGTAGCGGCAGCTTCCAGCCGCCGTTCACGGGAGCAGGATACTCCCGCTACGACTGAAGCCAACCCGAAATCTTGGAGTTGACGAAGCACTAGCCGCATCTCGGCGGCTGCATTATGCTGCCTTGCATGGGTGCTGCCGAGCGATTGCCGCGAAGTCCTGAGTTGATGTCGGCCGCCGACACTGGCTTGTTGGTCGTCGATGTGCAGGAGAAGCTGATTGGATTGGTGCCGGGGCACGAGCGGATCGTTTGGAACCTGCGGCGGCTGATCGATGGGGCGGGGTTGTTCAAGATGGCGATTCTGGCGACGGAGCAGTATCCGAAGGGGCTCGGCGGAACGGTGCCGGAGCTGGCCTCGCGGCTGGGGCCGATCGCGGCGAAGACGGCGTTTAGCTGCGTCGGCTGTGCGGAAATCGGCGCGGAATTGGAGCGATTGCCGGCGGCGAAGTGGCTGGTCGCGGGCATCGAGACGCACGTGTGCGTGCAGCAGACGGTCCTCGATCTGTTGGCGAGCGGATTCCGAGTGTACCTGGCGGTGGACGCGACCGGCTCGCGATTCGATATCGACCGCGAGACGGCGATCGCCCGCATGGACGCGGCCGGCGCGACGCTCACGACGACCGAGGCGGCGCTGTTCGAATGGTGCCGGGATTCGAGTGCCGCAGAGTTCAAGCAACTTAGTGCGATGGTTAAGGAGAAGCGACCTTATTGAGAGCGCCCAACTCATCCGGCTGGGACTCCACAAAAGGGGACAGTCCCCGGCCGTTCTCGCTGCGGAGGCGTAGGGAGCGCTCGGCGAAAGCGAGCCAACCAGCGCGAAAACGCTCGACGCGTCGAGCGGATTGCCGTCCTGCGTAGTCTATCTCCTCGAACCCGGCCTGCGCAAAGGGGACAGTCCCCGTTTTGCTCCGCGGACTGCGCAAAAGGGGGACAGTCCCCGGCGGTTTTCGGATAGGCTCTAAGTGTGATAGTCGGCGTTAAGCCGAATGTATTCGGCGGTCAGATCGGTCGTCCAGAAGCGGACGCGCGCATCGCCTTCGGAGAATCGCAACGTGATGATCGTGTCGCGCTCGGCGCGGATCGAGGCGGAGACGGCGGCGGCGTCGAAGGGGGTCGGAGCGCCGCCGCGATAGAGCAAGAAGCCGTTCAGATTGAGTTCCACTTCGAGCGGATCGAAGGCCACGCCCGCATAACCGGCGGCCGAAACGATTCGGCCCCAATTCGGGTCGGCCCCGGCGATGGCCGTCTTGACCAGAGCGCTATCGGCCACCGTCTTGGCGATCTGGCGGGCCGCTTCGCGCGTGGCGCATCCGCTAACTTCGATCAGCACTAGATGCGTCGCCCCTTCGCCGTCGGCCGGAATCGATCGGGCCAGCTCTGCGGCCACAGCGTGCAATTCCTCCTGAAATGCGGCCAGATCGGAGCCCGCGAGCGGTGAGCCGCCCGCCGCGCCGTTGGCGACGAGCAACACCGTATCGTTGGTGCTCATGTGCCCTTCGACGCTGATGCAGTTGAATGTGTCGTCGACGACCGCGGAAAGCGATTGCTGGGCCGCTGCGGCGGTGAGCGGGGCGTCGGACAGAATCAGACCGAGCATCGTGCCCATCCGCGGGCCGATCATTGCGGCCCCCTTGGCCATGCCCGTGATCCGAATGGTTCGCCCGCCGAGGGAAAGCGTGCGGCCGGCGAGTTTATGGACCGTGTCGGTGGTCATCATCCCGCGGGCAGCCGCCACGAGCGATTCCTCGCCGGTCCCCAATTGATCGGCGACGATTGCGATTCCTGCGGCGATCTTCTCCATCGGCAAGTACTCGCCGATGATGCCGGTCGACATCACAAGCGCCTGCTCACCCGTCGCATCGCAAGCCGCAGCGGCCAGGCGGGCCATTTCCCGAGCATCCGCTAGCCCGCGCTCGCCCGTGCAGGCATTGGCGTTGCCGGAGTTGATTACCACCGCGCGGAAGCCGCTGCCTGGAGTTCGCGAACGGTCGAGCGCCACCGGTGCGGCGAACACTAGATTTTGCGTGTACACGCCCGCCGCCACGGCCGGATGGTAAGAAACGACGAGCGACAAATCCTGCCGAGTCGTGTTTCGCTTCAATCCGCAATGCACACCGCCCAGGCGGAACCCTAATGGAATTTGGATCGACATTGTGTTCGTTCCGTTACATTGAATCGACATATCGCTTGGGACCGACAGATCACGTAGCCCGAATGAGTAGGGTGCGTCAAGTCCGCGCAGACGCGCCGGAACCCGCCACGACGGCCAGTCCACCTTGCCGCACGGTGCGTCAGCGCCGAGCCTCGACGCACCCTACCGAAGCATCATTCGCAAATCGCCATTCGACATTTCACAACAGGGCCGTCGTCTCGGGATAACCATACATCAAATTGAAGTTCTGCACGGCCGCGCCGGAGGCCCCCTTGATGAGGTTGTCGAGGCAACTGATCGTCAGCACGCGGCCGCGGACTACGCGCGCGGTGATGTCGCAGAAGTTCGTATCGGTAGTGTCCTTCGAGCCGGGCAAATGATCGACGATGCGGACGAACGGCTGGTCGGCATAAAAGCCGCGGAACGCCTTGAGCAATTGTTCTTCCGTCACGTTACCGATCGGACGGGAGTAGGTGGTCGTCAAAATGCCGCGATCCATCGGCACCAGGTGCGGCGTGAAGATCACGCTCACCTCCTGCCCCGAACCGCGGCGAATGATCTGCTCGATCTCCGGGGTATGGCGGTGCCGGCCGACGTTGTAGGCTGAAATGCTTTCGTTGCACTCGGGAAAATGGGTGGTGAGCTTCGGTGTGCGCCCCGCGCCGCTCACGCCGCTTTTCGAGTCGATGATGATGTCGTGCGGCTCGATTAGCCCCGCTTTCAATAGGGGAGTGAGAGCCAGGATGGCCGACGTCGGGTAACAACCGGGATTCGCCACGATGCTGGCCCCGACGATCTGCTCGCGAAACAACTCCGGCAGGCCGTACACGACCGTTCCCACGCGCTCGGGATCGGCATGTTTCTGGCCGTACCATTCCTGATAGGTGGCCGCGTCGTCGAGGCGATAATCGGCGCTGAAGTCGATCAGCTTCTTCCCGGCCGCCAAGAGATGCGGGGCCACGGTTGCGGAAACGCCGTGTGGCAGGCAACTGAAGACGCAGTCGGCTCGCGATGCGACGGCGATCGCACCCAAGTCTTCGAGCTGGAGATCGAGCCGGCCCGCCAGCGAAGGATGTACCGACGCGACGTGCGGGCTTCCCTCCTGGCGGCTGGTCAGGGTGGTGATTTCGACCTCGGGATGCCGCAGCAGCAGCTTGATGAGTTCCAGGGCGGTGTATCCCGTGGCCCCCATGATCGCGACGCGAGTCATGTCCGTTCCAGCCGGGTTTTTGCGTGTCGAAATCGATTCCCATTGCAACCGAAGTTGCGGCAAACATCGGCAGATGCCAGTATACTGACACGAGTAAGGCCGCCAAGGGGTGGTCGTATTTGGACAGTGCGCGGCGCCGCCAGGTTCGCGTGCGAACCGCCGATCCGCGAGAGCCGTAAAAAGTTAAACCGCTAGAGCGCCAAGATGAGTTTTCATACTATGCGAATCTTGATTGTGGTTGCGGTCTCGATTTTCCTTGGCCTGACGCTTGGTCTTGGCGCGACGGTCTTCGAACTGGGGTTGCGTCCCGACGGGTCGGGCCGGATCGAACTCGGGCCAGCGCACGTCGCGCCGACGCCCCCTCCTCCAGCGATTCAAGGTCCGCCGCCCAAGGCCGTCGTCGAAGGAGGCCAACTCGAGTTCAATTTTGGCAAGGCGGACAAGGGGACGCCGCAGCATCACGATTTCGTGATCCGCAACGTGGGGAAAGGAACGCTTGTGCTCGAGAAGGGTGAAACGAGCTGCTCTTGCACTGTCTCTGAGATCGAGCATCCCGAGGTGCCGCCGGGCGGCTCCACGAAGGTGACGATCGAGTGGAAGGGCAAGGCGATGGGGCCCTTCCGCAATAGCGCTCCCGTGCTCACCAACGACCCAGATCAGCGACGAATCGATTTGTTCATTGCCGGTGAAATCGTCTCGACCTATCGCGTCGAACCGGAGAAGCTGGTGTTCACAAGCATTTCGTCGAAGAAATCGGCCACTCAAACCGCGCGAATCTACTCGTTCGCCACCACTGACCTCGCCGTGCTCCGGCACGAGTTCTCCGGCGCCAGCACCGCGGCTTGGTTCGACTTGGCGATCGAGAAGATGTCGGCGGATGAGCTAAAACAGGAAGTCGGGGCAAAGAGCGGCTGCATTCTACGGCTTACAATCAAACCTGGCTTGCCGGCCGGACCATTTGCGCAGACAATCCGCCTCCAATTCAATCTGCCCGGCGATCCGGAGATTGAATTGCCGGTTGAGGGAAAGGTGAATAGTCCGATTGAAGTCGTTGGTCCGAATTGGGAACCCGAGCGCGGGATCCTAATGCTCGGGGAGGTTCGCGCGAGCGACGGGGCCAAGGCCGACTTGTTCCTGCTGCTCCGCGAAGTGGCCCAGGACAAGGTGAATCTGAGGCTGACTGGGCCGACCCTTGAGCCGCTGAAAGTGACCATTGGAAAACTAGAGAAACTGCCTCCGTCGGCGGCGAGAATTCCGTTGACGATCGAGGTGCCGCGCGGCGCTCGGGCAGTGAATCATTTGGGAAATGACCAGGGTAAGCTGGCGCGCGTCATTCTCGACACCGGACTGCCGGACGCGCCGCAGTTACAAATCTTGGTTCGCTACGTTGTGAAAGAATGAAGGGTTTTGCGTTCTAATCGAGCGGGATGTACACGGATGTGCACAATCAAGAAATCGGCGGCAGCGGCGGCAGCGCTGATGGCTGCGCTAGTCGTCTCGGCGGGTTGTCCGCGCGAAGAGGGGACCGCCGCAAAGCCTAAGAAGCCGTCTCCTGACGCTGTCGCCGGCGCCGTCACCTCGACTTCCATTGAAGCGCTGCCCAGCAAAACCGCCGAAAAGCTGCCCGCCGAGAACCGCCGGGGACTGTCCCCTTTTGTGGAGCGGGCACCATCGCCAGATGGTCGGGAACAAAAGGGGACTGTCCCCCTCTCCTCGGACGATTCTCGGATCGGCTCTAATCCGGCAATCCCGGAATCGTCGAAGAACTCTGCCAGCGATCGTGAGAAGGCCGACCAAGCTGCATCCCGCAATGAAACAAAACCGCCATCAGCAGTGGACGCGAACCACGGCGACTCTACTTCTCATCTGGCCCCAGATCCTGACGACCCGCTCCTTCAGGACTGGCCGATGCCCGCGGCCGTCATTGTGGCTACCGGCATGCAAATGGGTTATATCGAGCCGTGCGGCTGCTCCGGCAAGGAGAATCAGAAAGGGGGCCTGAGCCGGCGGCATAGCTACCTCAAGAAGCTCGCCGCTAGTGGCATGACCGTCGTGCCGGTCGATGTGGGTGAGCAGGTTCGCCGCTTCGGCAATCAGTCGGAGATCAAGTTTCAGGCCACGGCCGATGCACTGAAGACGATGAAATATGGAGCGGTGGCGCTGGGCACCGACGATCTGCGGCTCCCGGTTCAATCGCTGTTGGCCGCAGTCAGCGATTCGCCGGACAGTCCCGGCCCCTTTGTCTCGGCCAATGCCGCGCTAATCAGCTTCGATCAGACCTACATCCCGCGGCTGCGAATCGTTCCAGCGGGCAAGCTGAAGCTCGGCGTAACCGCGGTCATCGGCGACTCGGCCCAGCGGGCGATCAGCAATGACGACATCAAATTCAAGCCGGCGTCCGATGCGATCAGGGAAATCCTCCCCGAAATGCAAAAGGCGCATTGTGATCGGCTGATTCTGCTGGCTCACGCGACCAAGGACGAGTCGATCGCGCTGGCCAAAGCCTTCCCGCAATTCGATTTCGTAATCAGCTCCGGCGGCGCGCCGGAACCGCCGCGCGAGCCGATCGTCGTCGAGGGAACCAAGACCCGGCTGGTCGAGGTGGGGCAAAAGGGAGAGTATGCCAACGTGATCGGCTTGTTCGACGATTCGCGGGAGCCGGCGCGTTTTCGCGTCGTGCCGCTGGCCGCGCGGCTAGGCGAATCGGACGAAATGCACCAGTTGATGGCCTCCTATCAGGACCAATTGAAGCAGGTCGAGCTTTCGGGGCTGGGGCTGGTGCCGACTCCGCATCCGAGCGGGAGGCAGTTTGTTGGCTCCAAGGTCTGCGGCGATTGCCACACCAAGGCGTATGCCGTGTGGAAGGAAACGCCGCACGCCAAAGCGTTCGACACCCTTGCCAATCTCAAACCGTCGCGACAATATGATCCGGAGTGCTTAAGCTGCCACGTCACCGGTTGGGAGCCGCAAAAGTTCTATCCGTTCCTAGGGGGTTACACTAGCCTGGAGAAGACGCCGCTGTTGGCCCATAATGGCTGCGAGAACTGCCACGGACCCGGCTCCGCCCATGTGGCCGCGGAATCGGGCGACGCAAAGCTGACTGACAAGGATGTCGCTGATCGCCGAGCCGCCATGCGGGCGGTCAAGTCGGCCGACACCTGCATCCAGTGCCACGACGACGACAACAGTATCAAATTCGATTTCAAAACGTACTGGCCGAAGGTCGAACACCACGGAAAAGATTAGGGTTTCATGCGCAAAGTCCTCGTCACTGGCGGCGCTGGGTTTATCGGGTCTCACGTGGTCGATGCGCTGGTGCGGCGCGGTGATCAGGTGCGCGTGCTCGATAATCTCAGCACCGGCAATCTGGCCAATCTGGCCGAGGTCCGCGGGCGGATCGAGTTCATCGAGGCCGATCTCAACGACGCCGCGGCGGTGGCTCGGGCAGTGGAAGGGGCGGATTGCATCTTTCACGAGGCCGCGCTCGCCTCCGTGCCGCGGAGCGTCGAACGGCCGCTCGAGACCCATGCCGCCTGTGTCACCGGCACGCTCGTGCTGCTCGATGCCGCGCGGAAAGCCGGGGTCCGGCGACTGGTCTACGCCGCTTCGAGCAGCGCTTATGGCAATCAGCCGGCCGCGTCGAAACGCGAGAGCGATCTGCCGATGCCGATTTCGCCATACGGGGCGGCCAAAGTAGCTGCGGAATATTATTGCCAGGCGTTCGCCGCGATGGAGGAGATTGAAACAGTTGCCCTGCGATACTTCAACGTCTTCGGTCCGCGGCAGGATCCGAACAGCGAATACTCGGCCGTTATCCCGCGGTTCATCACGCTGATGCTTGGCGACAAGCGGCCGACCATCTTCGGCGATGGCAATCAATCGCGAGACTTTACATTCGTCGGCGACGTCGTGGCCGGGAACCTGCTGGCCGGCGATGCGCCAAACGTCTCCGGCCGCGTCTTCAATATCGCCACCGGACACCAGGTGAATTTGCTTGAGCTGATCTCCGCGCTGAATCGGCTGCTCGATACCGACGTCGCGCCGATCTTTGCTCCACCCCGAGCTGGCGACGTCCGCGAAAGCCTGGCCGACATCACCCTGGCCCGCCAGCACCTCCGTTACGAGCCGAGCGTCCGCTTCGACGAGGGCCTGCGCCGCTCGATCGACTACTATTGCTCGCTCGTAAAAAAATGATTTGCGGGGTGCCATCCCCACGCGGGCACCGGCGCCAGCAGGTCGGCGTGGGCATGGACTGTGTTGGCTCATGGCCACTCAGGGCAGTGGCCATGGCACCCATAAAATCAGGTTTGACGCTCCACTAGAAACTTTCGATCACCTCGCCGCCGGCTCGCGTGACGAGGGCCTTCAAAGTCTTTGAATCGAGCGTGCCCGGCACGAGACGGACCGAGCCGTCGCAGAGCGCCGCGTAGAAGCCGCCGCTATAGAAGCGGCCAAGCCCCTGGGTTGGCTGCTGCGGATCAAACTGCCAATCGTCGGGCTTGGTCCAGATCGCGGCGTGGTCGTCGTCTGATTCGATGACCATGAGCGTATTGGAGGTCCCGTCGGTTATGTCCTTGAACTCGGTCGGTTTGTCGGCTGTGAACACCGCGCCGTTGCCGACTGGCAAAAGATAGTTCGTCCGGCCGGGCTCCTTATTCTTGGAGACCGGCAGGCGGTAGATCTCCGGCATCTTGTCGATCAAGGCCCGATTGTGCGGACTGTCCCAGGCTTCGTCGAGGTGAAACTGCTGATAGAGCGGATTCTCGTCGAGATAAGGCAGAATCGCGACCCGCCAACTCAAAAGCGGCGTAGCTTGAGGGCTAAGGCTGGCGGGCAACGGAAAATGCTTGTGCGCCGAGTGATAATTGTGCATCGCTAGCGCAATCTGTTTGAGGTTGTTCGACGACCGCACCATCGCGCTCTTGCGCTCGAGCGACTCGATGGGCCGCGCAAGAGAGGCCAGGACTGTGTCGATGCCGCGATTCTTCTCGTCCCAAACCAACAATAGCCGTTTGCCGTCCAGTCGCGGCAGCATCAACGCGGCCACCTCGTCATAATTGGGGACGACCTTTCGCGTGCCTCCGTTCTCGCCGGCCAAGTGGAGCATATCGCCCAGCTTGCTCCGTAAAGCCTCGGCTGCCTGGGAATCCTCGGATTGGATTGTTAGCCGCACGGCGGCATGCGGAGGCGGATCGATCCCGGCGGCGGCCCACAGCACGCCGCGCGTGAACACGTTAATCGGCCCGCCACCGATTTCCTTGGGCAATTCGCCGATGGCCTCTTCCAGCACGCGGCGATAATGCTTCGGGGGCAACAACAGCACCTGGGCCGCCGTGTCGCCCGCGGCTTCCAAGGCCGGCGCCAGCTCGGGGCGTGGATCCAGTACTATTCCGGCTAGTCGCGTCAATGTCTCCCGATCGGGTGCAATCAGGAGCAAGTCCCCCCGCCGTTCGGTTGCGGCGACGATGCCGACGATTCCGCGAATCGCCTTCTCGTCGCTGGAAGTGTCGAGTGGGATCGCGGCAAACGGCCTTGCCTGGCGCAGGCCGCCGGAAAGAGTGAAAAACGCGTAGACATCCTTCACGCCAGCGTCGATCAATCGCTGTCGGAGCCCGCCGACAGCGACTTTGATGGCCGCGGCTTCTTCCGTGCTGACAAGCCGCAGCGAAGCGGCCTGATCGACGAGCGGATCGACGGCAACTCGCGTGAGATCGAGATGGGCCACGGCGACCGTCTGCTCGTCGATGAGCGGCGCGACGATTTTCGCGCGGACGGTCGCGTCGAACTTGTCCTGGCCGACGGCGGCGCCGGCAGTGAGTGCCAACATGGCCATTGCCGCGGTGCTGAAAAGGACTCTCATCGTTTTGCTCCCTCAGAGGCGAGTTGGATTTCGTAAAGAGTCGGATTGTCGATCGGAAACGGGGATTCGAGTTTTGCGGTATCGCCTTTGCGGACATAGATGAATGGCTCGCCGCGATATGGATCGAGCGGAATCGGCACTTCCGTGACGTCTCTCAGGCTCTCGGGCAGCTTGCCTTCATGCCCGGCGGCATAGAGCCGCAGCGCTTCGAGCACTTCGAGAGCGGCGATTTTTTGAATCGATCGGGTTTCTGCGTTCTTGACGTTAAACACTGCCGGCAGAAGGAGCGTGGCGAAGGGAATAATCTCTCGGCCGCGGGCGATGCTCTCATGCAATTTCTTATCTACTCGTTCCATTCCCTGGCGCGCTTCCGTGTAGGGGAGCGAGAGCCATTTGAATGTGTCGTCGCGAAGTTCGTTGTAGGTTTGCATCGAGTAGATCAGGATGACCTGGGCCGCCGACATGCCTTCCACTTCTGCCGGCGAGCGCCCCTCGGCGATCAAAGACCACTTCGCCCGCGGGTAGCCCTCGAGCATCGAGGCCACCGCCCCCAAGTCAATCCAATCGGGCTGTCCCGAGCCACTGCCGGAGCCCATGAACGCGGAGAGTCGGCCCACGATCTTTTGCAAGATCCGGCGCCACTCGTCCGGCGTCAGATCCTTCTTTTCCAGATCGCGGAGCTCGGGATACGAGAGGTAAATCTCCGCGAATTCCGCTTCGTAGCCCGGACGAAAATCGATCAACGGCCGCGGCAGCGAGGCCAAGGCCCAATACAAGTTCGGCGCGCCCGGCTGCTGAATCAATGTTTCCAATTGATACGACATCATTCCGCCGATCGCGACGCCGACTAATCCATTGATGAGCGTCGGTCCTTGGGCCACGTGCCGTGCGAGGGCAAAGCCGGTTTGCAAGGTGTGGATGGCGTCGTCGTATTTCCCGCCGGCGATCTGGAGTCGCGCCCGGACGGCCAGAATCCGGGCCCACGACCGGCTCGACTGAACGTCCGGCAGCAGGATCGAATAGAATTCGTGCTCCCGAATCGGAATATCCCAGTCGCACGAATCGCAGCGGGCGCCGCGATCGAGCAATTCGATAATCCCGGACCGGCTCGACATTAGCCAAGCGTACTTCCTTCCTTCTCCGCTCACTTCTTTGCGCAGCTTGGGCAGCGGCATCTCGATCCACTTGTCGAGCGTGTCCCAGAATGCAGTGTCACTGAACAATTGGGTCTGCTCGTGCGGCACCTTGAGGTATTGGACGGCCGCGTTGCCGGGCCGACGATCCAAGAGCGGCGGCAAAAGCTGATACTTGAGCGCCTCGCGGGGCTCGCCAGCCGGGTGCAAGACGATCTTGATCGGCGGCTTGTCCGCGTCTTGTCCTCGCGCCGTCGCCGCCGCCAGTGCAGCGCCGATCAATACAAAAGAGCCGAGATGGCGCATCATAGTTTGCTCCCCTGGAGATCTGATGGTTGGAAAATCGACTCATCCGGTCCACCGAGCGACTTGCCCGACTCGCGTAAAAGGCGTTGCCGCAATGTTCCATTCTGGATTTTGGAATCGGCGCTCTCCATGTCGATCATCGAGACGGCTTTGTCATTGGCTCGCCAACCGTTGCGGTTCGGCAAGCCCTCATCCAGCTCCGTGTCGCCGGCCGAGAGAATTCCTCGGGCATCAGGTCGCCCGGAGAACGTGAGACGCCGCCGAATGCCGCGGTCGTCGATCGCTTCTCGGGCAACGGGCCGGGATGCAGACGGTCCCGTAGCGCCTGCGCGGCTCGTCGCCTGCGAAGTACCTTCCCGATCGGCAACGAGCGCCGGTCGATTGATCAACATCACTACCAGCAGAGTCGCCGCGATCGAAGTCATCGCCGCCAGCGCTCCCGGCCAAGACAAGCGACGAACGAGGCTCGCGGGCTGCAGTTTGCGTCCGCAATGAACGCAAATAAACTGGTGCCCCGCCGGATGATTGCAGGCGGGCGTCTTTTCGCGCGGCGTCAACTCGCTCGCTACTGCCCCGAGCACGCGCGGGCGCAATCCGGCCTCAAGTCCCTTGGGCGTCAGTCGGGCCAATAGTTCTTCGATGTCGTCGTTCATTTCGGTTGCCTCGCCATCCAGGTTTGCATTTTTGCCAAGGCCGCGCGATAGCGGGTGGCCACAGTCCCTTGCGGCGCCCCGATCACGCGGCTGATTTGTTGAAACGTCAACTCGGCATAGGTTTTTAGTTCCACGACTTCCCGCAGCTCGGGACTCAATTGCCCCATCGCCGCGGCGACGATCTCCGCGATATCCCGGGCCTCGGCGTCGCTCGGCGCGCAACAGAACAGGTCATCTGCCGTCAGTGGCTTTCGCTCGCGCTCGAGTCGCGCCCGGCTCGCCGCAAATCGCGCCGACTCGTTCCGGGCGACGGTGAACACATAAGCCTCCAGGTTGGCAACCTTGGCGAATCCCTGTCGCGTGCGAGCCAGACGGAGGAACGATTCCTGCAATGCATCGCCCGCGTCGTCTCGCGAGCCCAGGCGAACGAGCAGGTAATGACCGAGGCGATCGGCGTAGGTGTCGTACAACTCGGCGAAGGCAGCCTGGTCGCCTCGCGCCAATCTTGCCTGGAGCGTTTCCATCCGGCTGCTCGACCTGTTTGCTGCGTACTATGAAGAAGACCGACGCGGGCGACGGATTTATTGGAGAATCCGGTCTGAATGTCGGAAAAAGTCAAGACTTAGCCATCAAAGCTGGACCAGCGCGCTGGCTGTTCCAATAGATCGTCGACGATGGCTAACTGTTTGACGAGATGCGAGGTGTTGCGTCCTGACGGTCGATCTGCGGCGGCGGTTGTTAGGAGCCTGCGGGGAAAGATGCTGTCGGGGATCGCGAATGGATCCAATCCGCCGACATGCGCCGCTGCCGCCGATGCGATTGAATTGTTCGCAGACGAGACCGATGGTTTGGCGGCCGTGGAAACGGGTAATGGGCTGCCGACAACCGGCGGTTGGTTTAGACTTAGCGACGGGACTGCGGCGATTGAAGCTAGCGGGGCTTCAATGCTGAATTGTCGGGTGCCAGGGCCACTGCCCTGAGTGGCCATGCCTCGGTGGGGCTCATGCCCACGCCGACCTGCTGGCGGGCCCATAGGGCGCCCCGCCCGCGTGGGCATGGCACCCAACGCGGCCGAAGAGGCGACCGCAGCGCTGCTCTCCGGCGCGGCGGCGCTGGCTGCGTCCACGAGCGAGTTTCCATTGGCGTCACTCGCGGCAATGGTAACGACGGCGCCAGAGCCGATCGTCAGGCTGCCGCCCAACGATGCACCGTATTCGACGATAAGCGATCCGGCCGACACATCGGTGCCGCCGGTGAAGCTGTTCGCGCCGCTGAGAATCACGGTCCCCGCCCCGGTCAGCGTCAGCGATTTTTCCGTGCCGCTGATCGCGCCGGCGACCGTCAAGGTGCTGCCGGCTGCGGCATCGACCGACAGATTGCTCAAGAGCGCGAGGCCCGCGGTGATCGAGTGGCTGCCGGCGGCAACGTCAATCGCGGCGCTATTGGCGCCGTTGTTCATTTGCAGCGAACCGTCGGTGCCGGTTGCGATTGTGTAGCTCGTGATGCTGCTGTTAAACGTGACTCCGGCCAATGTCGGGTTGGCGCCGTCCAAGTTGACTATGGTGCCAGCGCTGGACTGGAAAAGGACCGTATCGCCGACGATGCCGCGCTCGCCGGGCAAAGCCAGATTGCCACCTAGCGCCGAACTTTGCCAATTGCCACCCGTGTTCCAAGAGCTGGCGGTCGAAGCACTCCAACTTGCCGAACCGGGCAACGAGACGTTCATCGTTCCGGTCAGGGTGCCGCTCATCGCTTGAATCGTCGCGGTGCCGGACATATAGGCCGGAGTGAACAGGCCCGTGCCGTCGATTTGACCTCCGCCAACCACCGACCAGATGAATGCCGGCTGGTTCGAGAGCGGGTTCGCGAATTGGTCGCGGGCAACGGCCGAGAACTGTTCGGTGCCGGTTGTCGCCAGATTGGATGAGGTCAGCGAAACGGCGATGCTCGTAAATGTTGGCACGACCGTCACGCTGACGCTGCTTGTGGTCGAAAGCTGCGCGGGATCGGTTATGGTCACTTGAAACGTGTACGTGCCGGCCTTGCTGAACGTGGCAACGGTGCTCTTTGCCGCGTTCGTGCCGTTCGCGGAAAACGTGATCGGCGCGGGCGGCGTGCCGGTCGTCGCCCAAGTGTAAGTCAGATTGCTCTCGCCGCCGTTGTAGCCGCCGAGCACGCTCAGCGCCGTGCTCGTGCCCGCGACGGGGCTCGGCATGGCGACGGCCTGAGTCGCCACAGTCGGAGCCTGCTTCACGTCGAGCACCGTCATCGAATAGGCCGGGAAGCTATAGCTGAAATTTGCCCCGTTCAGGCTCAGGGTCGTATTGGAGTTCGCGAGTGCTGAAGCGCCATTCGAGGTCAGGCTTTGCGCCGTGTCCTGCGTCTTGCCGTATTGCCAAACCTGCGCCGGGCCGCCCGGCTGGAAGCCCGAAATGTCGAACTGATCGGTGATTGCGGTGGCCGGGTTGGTATTGATCACCAGCAGTTCGAGATCGCCGTTGGCCTGCATCACGGCGTAAACGTCGAGATCGCTATAGCTGCTCGTCGCCGGCACGACCTGGCCGCCCGCAGTGGCGATTTTCGAAACGAGTTGCAGCGCGTAATAGTTGGGGTAAGCGACATACGTGCCCGAAGCGGGAGCGCTCCCTCCAGATGTCCCCAGCACGCCGTAGTCGCCCCCCATCCGCCAGCCGTAAAGCAGATTGCTCTCGTTGTTGCCGGTGCCCCAACCATTACGCAGGTCCCACATCGTGCTGCCAACGTAGCCGCTGTCGAGCATACTTCCCAGCGAATTGGCGATGAACAATCCATTAACCAGGCTCGTCGATTGCTTGCCAGGGCTCGCATAAACCGAGTTGAACTCCGTGGCCATGAGCTGAACGCTCGCCGCTTGGCCCGCGAGCGTCTGCTGCAGCAGAGATTGATAGGCGGCATACCGCGTCGACCAATCCAAGATGCTGGGGCTATACGCTACGGTGTTGTTCAGCAGGAATGAATCGCTCTCGTTCCCGGGCCCTTGCATGTAGCTATGATCGGAGATGAAATTCGGCACGAACCCGATACTCAGACCCACGGTCAGAACATTTTTGGTCCAGTTGTTGTCGCCGCCGTTCGGGTCGCCGCTGTCGATGCCGATCGAAATTGCGGGCAATCCGGCCGTGCTCAGGATCGAAGCGGCCAGAGTGGCGAACTGCTTGGCGAAGGCGACATACGTGGCCGGGTCGTGCGCCGCGCCGGTGCTCGCGCCGCCGGGCCCGGCCGTGCCGTGGTGATCGACCTCCCAACTTACTCCGTATTCTTCGTTGCCGACCTCCCAATACTTGATGCTGGTGAAGGGGGCCGAATGGCCGATCCGCAAGAAGTTCAAGCCGTCATTCAGTGCAAGCGGACTCGCGGCACGAAGACTCGCCCAGTAGCCGACTGTATTCCAGTTCACTGTTTGCCATACGCTCGTGGAGTCGCTCCACTCGATTCCATTGCCGATCGCAGTCGAGTCGGCGGTCGAGCCTTCCAGATAGGCCAATTCGGCGGCGGCTTCCTGAGGACTGCCCGAACCGTAATCGAGCGTCACCAAACCGGTCCCGCCCGCCAATGTAATGAACTGGACGAACTGCGGAATCGTGATCGCGGCGGAATCGCCGGAATTCGCCGCCACGTTGAAATGGAAATCGTCGGAAGAAGAACCACCGGGAAAACGATACAACTTGAGTCCCGCGGCGGTCGCCATCTGCATTGTTTGAGAGGTGGTTGCCGCACTGTCCCACCAGGTTGCGTTGATGCCGAACATGTTGGTGGCGACGGGATGCAGGACCGTGGCGGCGCTCACCATCGACGTCACCGCCGCGCTCGGAGCCGCGCTGACGAGCAAATTGGTGAAGCTCGCCGCGCCGGCGAATTCGTAGCCCGTTCCGCTGGGAAGCGTGTAAGTTGCGAATCCGCCCGATTCGCTCGCGTAGGTGATTGGCGTGAATGAATCCGTCGTGGAGGGGGAGTATCCGTAGACGAGATCGGCCTTGAGCGTGCCGGCCAGCGTTGCCGCGCCCGAAATTGCGATCGAGCCAAAGACGTTGGTGGAGGGCGCGCCTCCGAGCTGCACGTCCAGCATGCCCGTCGAAGTCTGCGAGAAGGCGCCGCTCACCGCGATCGTGTTCGTGGGGCCGACGGTGACCGTGCCGTTATTAGCGGCGCTTCCGGTGGTCAGGTGCGACGGCCCAATTGGGGACGGTCCGAACTTGACCGTGTCGAAATAGACCGTTCCACCAAAGGATCCGCTACCCGAATAGGTTGCCAGTTGCACGTGTGCCGTCGCGGCATTGCTTGGCGCGACGGCGGTCGTGAAAAAGTGATTCCAGCCTTGGCCGCCGACGGTCCCCGCGAGCGGTCCGCCGCTCGCGCTCGAGCCGCTGAGAACGACGATCTGATTGGGCGCGCTATAAGCGCTTATTTGCTTGTTGCTGGAGTCGAAGTACAGCACCTGGAGTTCGCCGACGATGTTGCCCGTCAGGGGATTGGCGGCGGGAGTCATCGCGTAAACGGACGTGGTATACGACGCACCGGGTGTGACGGTAAAGGTCTGCGACACTCCGGAGTTCGCGCCGCTCAGGACGAGCGACTGCGAGCCGGCGAAGGCGTATTGGCTGCTGAGGTATGACGATCCCCAGTAGCCCCAGTTGGCGGGCCGCGTCGTGCCGTTGGAAGCGGCCGGCGATTCGAATTCCGGATTGCTCGTGATCGAATTGCTGGCTGGGTTCGCCGGATCGCCGCCGCCCGGCATCGCCAGCGTATCGTTGGCGCCGACGGTCAGGCTATTTACCGAGTCCGTTTCGCCGGCCTGGATCGTAATCGTCGCCGGCGATGACGTGTTGATCATCACGTCAGACGTGGTCGTCGGAACGCCGTTGTTCCAATTGGATGCCTGGCTCCAATTTCCGTTGCCGCCGATCCATGAGTCAGCGGCAAGCAAATTCCGATCTTCGAGCCGCTCGAAGCGCAGCCTGACACGCATCGCGATCCATCCTGGTTGACAACCCCTGTACCGTTACTCTAGCCGCTCGGGCCGTTGTTAGGCAAATAACCCCGGCACGGGCAGCCCTTGCACCATCTCGCGCGGCTGGTTGAGATGGTTGTAGACGATCGTCGCCGGGCTGATGCCCGCCGCGTGATAGATCGTCGCCAGCAGTTCCGTCGGATGGACCGGATTCTCCAACGGGCCGCTGGCCGTCTTGTCGCTCTTGCCGTAGACGAAGCCGCGCTTGATGCCGGCCCCCGCCAGGCAGGCCGTGTAGCAGTAGGGCCAGTGATCGCGGCCGTCGGGGCTGTTGCCATTGCCCGAGGTGCTCAGGCCGCGCTGCGGCGAGCGGCCGAATTCGCCGACCGCGACGACGAGCGTCTCGGCGAGCATGCCGCGCTCGTCGAGATCGGAGATCAGCGCCGTCAGGCCCGGATCGAACATCGGCGCCGCCTGGGTCTTCATGCGCTTGGTGAGATCGACGTGCATGTCCCAAGAGTGATTGTCGGAATTCGCGACCTTGGGCCAGATCACCTCGACCACTCGCGTCCCAGCCTCGACCAACCGCCGCGCCAGAAGACAGCTTTGGCCAAACGTGTTGCGGCCGTACCGCTCGCGCATCGCGTCCGGCTCTTTCTTGAGATCGAAGGCATCGCGCGCCCTGCCCGATAGGATCAGCCCCAGCGCCTTGTCGTAATACGAATCGAGTTCGTACTTCGCGGTGGCCTTTTCAATCTCCGGCATCCCCTTGTCGATCACTTCGCGCAACCGCGCGCGGCGCTCCAGGCGGGCGCTCGAGACCTCCGGCCGAAGCTGCAAATCTTCGACCTTGATGCGGTCCATCTTGGCCATGTCCATATCGTCGCCGGGCGGATAGAGATAGTACGGATCGAACGCCCGGCCGAGGAAGCCGGCCGTGCCCGATTTGCCGACCACGCCACTCTCCTGCAACGGCCGCGGCATCATCACGAACGGCAGCATGGGGACGGTCGGCGGCTTGAGGCGAATAATGTTCGAGCCGAAGTTCGGATAGTCCTTCGGACTCGGCGGCTCGAGCTGGCCGGAGGGACTCACCTTGTCGGCCGTCCAGCCAGTGTTCATCTGATAGATGGCGGCTGTGTGGTTGAACAGCCCGTTGGGCGTGTAGCTCATCGACCGCACGAGCGTCAGCTTGTCGGTGATTTCGGCGAACTTTGGGAGCATCTCGGTGACGTTCACACCGGGCGTCTTGGTTGGGATCGCCTTGAACGCGCTGCGCACATTGTCTGGCACGTTTTCCTTTGGGTCCCAAAGATCAAGATGGCTCGGGCCGCCTTGCAAGTAAACCAGAATAACGCTCTTCGCCTTCCCCCAGCCCGGCCCGCCGCCAACTGGCGCCTCCGCGGCAGCCGCCTGCCGCTTGAGCAGATCGCCAAGCGTGAGCCCGAGCATTGCCGATCCACCAATGCGCAATAGATCACGTCGGGTAACGCCAAGCTGACGATCGCAGAGATCTTTGCCAGGTTGACCAGGGATGACGAGCATGAGAACACCTCGGATGGGAAGGAGATTCGAGGATCAGGAGGGAGAATTCTTTTATGCGGCGAGCATGAGGCAGGGAATTAATTCGCTCCCGCAGCGCACTCAATATAGCGGCATGTGGCGACGAATGTCAAATTTGGACGAACTCGGGTAGTGGGTCAGTCTGAAATCGCGATTCCGAAAATCTATCGTCGGGCGAGCGGGCCGTTCAATCATCATGGCAAATATCGCGATCAATCACGTCCCTGGCCCAAAACTTGACCTGTCCGTGGCTGGCTTCAAAGTCGTCAACTCGCACCTTCAGTCCATCAAGTTGCCGACGGCTGACATCGACAATGCAGAGACCGGAGGTGTGGATCGGAAAGCCTTCTTCAATGCTCAGGCCTTGAACCCCGAGAAACCGGAGCCGCCGTAAGACGGAGTCCTTTTAAAGCGTCAAATCCAAACGAGCGCCAGAAAAGTCAGGAGGATTTCGATAGTAGCAAAGCTCGACGATATCGTATTGCCAGGGGCGATCAATGATCGGATGATAGGGATCGTCGTCGAATCTGTTTTCGCTCATCCCTCCATCATATCCGAGCGCTCTCGCAAGGGCCAAAGGCACGCCACAATAACCAATTGGATTGTTCGCGGCGCACTTTGGATCGTACAATTTCAATATGGAAAGGATGATCGCCAAAACGGTCAGTGAGATTTCTGAAACGGCCAGGCGCAGTCTTGAAGGCCTGCTCGGCCGGCAATTGCAGCCAGAGCAGCGTGTGCTAGTTATGTTGCTTTCGCCAAGTGAAACACCGGATGATTCGGTCGGCCGCGAACCGCTGATTGGACTGCGGCAAGTTATCGCATCCGCGCAGCGAAATGCCGATGCGAAGGGAGTCAGCGACGAAGAAATAGGCGCCGCTGTTGAAGAGGCGATGGCGCATTTCCGCGGCAGGGCCTAAAGGTCATCGTCTCGCAGTCCAGCTCGTCTCATCAGACTCCGTAACGTCCCGCGTTTCAGATCGCGGTTGCCATGCACGGGGACCGTGAGAATCACTTGGCTTCCTGGCCGAGCGTAGATGTGATGGCTCCCGTGGACTTGCTGGAGAATCCAGCCGCGGGTTTCCAGCACTCTGCAGAGATGCTTGTCCGAAACGACCTTCAAAGATCGATCTGCGCAAGCTGGGCGTCGGATTCCTCTGCGACAGCTTCATCCGCTACGGCGAGCCAGCCCTCGGCGGCCTCGCGGATGTTTGCGAGTGTTTCGTCGTAGGAGTCACCTTCCGAAACGCAGCCAGGTAAGGCGGGGATCTCGGCCCAGAATCCACCTTCTTCAGCAGGATGCAACACGACTCTCAGCTTCATGGCAGACCCTTCCGTTACGACGACCCAATCCGCAATTCCTCATGTCGCAGCGCGCCGTTGCCGAAGGGGCGGGTTTCGGGTGGGGCGACGGCGGGGTGCAAGGCGAGCAGACGTTCTTGGCAGCGGTAGGCCATGCCTCCTTCCGGCGGTTTGATGCGGACGTACATCCCGTCGGGCTGGAGCATGCGGGCCTTCACGTTGTCCAAAAGATACGCCGGCACGATCTCGTGCAGAATCCGCTCGCGCAGATCGGCCGCCTCGATCGGGAACATCACTTCGACGCGGCGATAGAAATTCCGCGGCATCCAATCGGCGCTGCTCAGATAAATCTGGCAATCGTCGTCGGGACCAAAGACGTAAATGCGGCTGTGCTCGAGGAACCGATCGACGATGCTCCGCACGCGGATGTTTTCCGAAATCCCAGGTAGCCCCGGCCGCAGGCAGGAAATGCCGCGATCCACGATGTCGATCGGCACTCCCGCTTGGCTGGCCCGATAGAGCGCCTCGATCACGCGATGGTCGGCTAGCGCGTTGGTCTTGGCGAAGATTCGCGACGGCCGACCTTCGCGAGCGCGCTGCGCCTGCTCGTCGATGAGTTGCAGCGTGCGACGCTGCAAATCGGTTGGGGCGACCACCAGCTTCCGCCATTGATGCCCCTGCGAATAACCGGTGAGCAGATTGAACAGGGCCGAGGCGTCGGCGGCGATGTCCTCGTTTGTGGTGAACAGACCCAGATCGGTGTAAATGAGCGCGGTGGTCGGATTGTAGTTGCCGGTGCCGAGGTGCACGTAGCGCCGCAGGCTGCTTCCCTCCTGCCGCACGACTAGGGACACCTTGCAATGCGTCTTGAGGTCGAGAAAGCCGAACACCACATGCACGCCGGCCCGCTCGAGCTGCCGTGCCCAGCTCACGTTGTTCGCCTCGTCGAATCGAGCCTTGAGTTCCACGAGCGCGGTGACGTGCTTGCCCGATTCCGCGGCCTGGATCAAGGCCCGCGTGACCGGCGAATCGCCGCTGGTGCGATAGAGCGTCTGCTTGATAGCCTGCACCCGCGGGTCGTTCGCAGCCCGGCTGATGAAATCGACCACAGGATCAAAGGCGTCGTATGGGTGATGCAGCAAAATGTCGCGCTTCGCGATCATCGCGAATAGATCGTCGCTCCGCCGGCGGATTCCTCGCGGCAATTGCGGCGAAAAGGGCGCGTCGCGGAGGTGATCGCGATTGGGAATCTTCGTGAGTTCCATGAGCGCCGTCAGATCGAGCGGCCCGGGGATCCGATAAACCTCGCTATAACCCTCGGGCGTTCCGTCGCGAATTGCTTCGTCGTCGATGATCATCCGCGACAACTCTTCATTGCCCCCGGCGGCGACCTCCAGGCGCACGGCTTCACCGCGCTGCCGCGCCTTGAGACGATCTTCAATCAGACGGAGCATGTCGTCCGATTCTTGCTCCAACAACTCGATGTCGCTGTCGCGCGTAATCCGGAATGTGGTCCACGAGAGAATGTCGAACCCGCCGAACAGTTCGGGCAACCGCGCCGAGACCGCCTCTTCCAACAAGATGAACTGCTGCTCTTCTCCCTGCCCCAACGGCACCAGGCGCGGCAGAATCTGCGGCACCTGCACGACGGCGAACAACTGCTTCGGCCCCAAGCCGCGGCGGCGCTCGAGCATCGTCGCCAGGTACAATCCACGATTGTGATACCGCGGGCTGGGATGGGCCGGATCGACGGCCATCGGCGTGAGAATCGGGAACGCTCGCTCGCGGAAGAAGCGATCGAGCGATTCGCGCTGGGTGGGATTCAGCTCATTGAACCGCAATAGCCGAATCCCTTCGGCAGCAAGCTGCGGCAGCACGGACTCGTTCCAGCAACGATACTGCGCGGCGACGAGTTCCTGGGTGCGCTTAGCGATCCGCTGCAACTGCGCGACAGGGCGCATGCCGTCGGGGGCAAAATCCTGCGGGGCGCCGTCGCCGAAGGCCTGCTCGCGCAGGCCCGCCACGCGGACCATGAAGAACTCATCCAAGTTCGAGCTGAAGATTGCCAGAAACTTCAGCCGCTCCAAGAGCGGGTTCGTCGGGTCTTCCGCCTCTTCCAATACGCGGGCGTTGAATTCCAACCAACTCAACTCGCGGTTGATGAAGTGCTCGGCTTGGAAAGTTTGTTCAGACACGGTGATAAGTACGAAGTGCGAAGTACAAAGGACGAACGGCGAAAGAAACGGGGATAACTCTTCAGACGCGACCCGATGCGCCGGGCTGGAACGTCCACCTAAGTATAAATCATACGGAGCCGCGAATCGGCCGAAAACCCCGCTCGCCGCCGAAGGACCTGATTCATCGAATTCACACAATCGCCATTGCCGGCAGGGGAACAGCCGCCGGAATGGTAGTCAGCCACGGACACGATCGCGCCAGCACCGAAATCAATCGATGGCACGACGGTCACGATGCCGGACACCCCAGAAAACCAAGCCGCCTATCCGCAGCAAACGACTAAAGAGGATCTGGCGAGCTTCCGCCACCCTTGAAGGACTTTGACGCTTTTCATAACATCGTTAACCCAGCGGCTGTGTTTTTTGTCAAGGTTATTTTTAAGCATGATTGGAGTTCCAGGTAGAGTTTGTTTTGACCATGGTATTGAGGATGACAAGGAGTTTTCGCATGCAGGCGGTGATGGCTTTTTTGAAAGGTTTTCCGG
>DASZFO010000236.1 GCA_035939775.1 Pirellulales bacterium
CCGGAAAACCTTTCAAAAAAGCCATCACCGCCTGCATGCGAAAACTCCTTGTCATCCTCAATACCATGGTCAAAACAAACTCTACCTGGAACTCCAATCATGCTTAAAAATAACCTTGACAAAAAACACAGCCGCTGGGTAGCGCCGCGATTCAAACCGCAAGCCCTGAAGGGGCGACGGAGCGTCGGGCGACTCAGCGTCGGCGAAAACCGGCGCGGTCAGGGGAAAACCTCCGCGATCAAAGCTCTGTCGCTCTTTCAGGGCTTTGCGGGTGTGATTACATCGTAACCCAGGGTTCCACGGCTCCCCCGTGTCGCCCTGGGCTGGGCTCCTTCGGCCTTTCAGGCCGGGGAAGAGCGGCGTCCCAACCTTCAGGAAGCGGCGCGGTGGAGTTGAACTGAGTAGTCGTCAATCCGAGCCGACGCTCGCAGCGTCGGCCACGGTCTTGTCGTTCGGCCGATACGACCGGGCGTTTGCGGGGTTTCATTTTCGGACCGCAATTCCTCACCTGCATCGAGGTTTCCATGAAACGACCATACTTCGATCGACGATTCGCTCTCGTTGTTGCGATCATTCTTTTTCCCTTTGTGTCTTCGTGGGCCGACGAACCGCCGGCGCTCGCCCCGGCCCCAAAAGGCTTTGATTCGCGGCGCGAAAACATCGAACACGGAAAAATCGAATCGGTCGAGTACGATTCGAAGGCGGTCGGCGCGAAGAGGAAGATGGTGATTTACACGCCGCCGGGATACTCGAACGACGCGAAGTATCCGGTCCTCTATCTGCTGCACGGCTCGGGGGATGACGAGACGGGCTGGCAGATCAAGGGCTCGGCCGATGCGATCCTCGACAACCTCTATGCCGAGAAAAAGCTGCTGCCGATGATGGTCGTGATGCCCAATGGCTTCGCCCAAAAGCCGGGAACCTCGGCGGCAGCGCCGGAGCGGGGAAGCCGAACGGCCGCCTTTGAAGACGACCTGCTAAAGGACATTATTCCATTCGTCGAATCGCATTACTCAGTGCGGGCCGATCGCGAGCATCGGGCGCTGGCGGGGCTATCGATGGGGGCCGGCCAATCATTGCGGATCGGGCTCAAGCACCTCGACGAGTTCGCTTGGATCGGGGCTTTTTCCGGCGGTGCCGGCCGCGGTGGAATGCTCGATACCTTGATTCCCGATCCCGATGCAGTCGGCAAGCAGCTTCGCCTGTTTTGGCTCTCGGTCGGCGATCAGGACAGCGGCGCGGGCGCTGGGGTCAAGGCCTTGCACGCCTATCTCGACGAGAAGAAGGTGCCGCACATCTACCACGTCGATTCCGGCAAGCACGAATGGCCAGTTTGGAAGAACGACCTGTATCTGGTCGCGCCGATGCTCTTTCGCGAGAACTGACATTCAGAGTGCCTAAGAAATCCGACTGAACGAAGGGGACAGTCCCCGTCTTGCTGCACGGACTGCGCAAAAGGGGGACAGTCCCCGCCGGATTTGTCACGCGCGATCAGAAGAACCGATTGAACTGAACGAAGATCTCCTGATCGAATTGCCGGTCGGCGGAGTTGGGGCGATTGAGCGGCAGCACGCCGGCGATGTTGAGCGTGCTGCGCGGGCCGATGAACAGTTCCAGGCCAACCGTCAGGTTCTGGATATCGAGCCGATTGGCCGTGTTGCCGAAGAAGTATTCCCCGCTGCGAGTCCCGGCCGCGACGATGCTGGCGTCTTGAATCGTGGTCGTGTAGTGATACTCGATCGTCGGCGCGACGCCCGTCAAGTAGCGAGCCTGTGGATTGCGATACCACCAGAAGCCGGCCTGGATATCGACCTGGAACAGGTCCTGATCGTAAAGCACTCCCACGTCGCCGACGTTGAGTTGATTGACGTGATTGCCGTTGGCGTCGAGATCGAACTGCGCGAAGGCTTGCACGAACCAGCGATCGTCGGGCGTCCAGAGGGCGCCGAAATATGGCTGAACGTGGAACGCGTCGTTCTCGATCGTGAAGAGCGGTTGCGTCGGGGCGAGCGGTTGTGCTGCGGCGACCGGAAACACTTTCGTGTCGGCGGCGGTCGGCATATTGAAGCCCACGCCGGTGGCGAAGGCCCAGGTGGAATCTCGCCAGATCAAGAACTTCAGCGTCGCTTCGAGATTCCCGAACTCGACGTCCTCGTCCTTGCCCCCCGCCAGATAGACATCCGAGTTCTGCGTGTTGGCGAATGGGATCCGCAGCTCGATCGACGCATTGCGATCAAAAAATGTCTTTTCGAAGCCCGGTGTATAGCGATTGATGTCGAGCACATGCGGCGAGGGCGCGGGGACGAGGATGGCGTTGTCGAAATAGTTGTAGAGAAAAAAGACACGGTCCTCGGGAAACACGCTGTTGTCGTCGGAAATCTTCGCCCGTTCGGTGCCGCCCGCCGCTGGAAGCTGCCCGACGACTCGCGGAACCGGCTTTCCGGACGTGACTTTTGGCAGGAAGACGATCTGCCCGTTACCGGCGAAGAAATCGCCGATCATGTAGGGGGCGTCGGTGTAGGACGCCGATTCGGAATTAAGCAAATCTGCGGATGCGAGTTGAGATTGGTCCGATGGCGAGGTAGTCGGCGGCGCCAGCGGAGCGGTCGGGTTCGTCGGCTGACCCGGCTGACTCGGCAGTGCTGGCGCGATCGGAGGCGCCGGCGTTGGTGCCGCCGGCAATGGGGGCGGCGGCGTCGGAATCGTCTCGGCCACCGCGCTGGCGGCGAAAGCTGCAATCGCTGACGCTAGCAGCGCAGTGACAACAGACCGCCGAGCGCCGAGACCGCGGCCGTCAGCGTGAAACCGTGGGCAATAGACGCGCACGCAACGTGCTTTGGAACGGCTCATTCGCGGAAATGCCATCACACGGGAGGAGACTTGTCGGCTGCCGCTCTAGCCTGTCGGCTAGTTACTCCGGACCAATCATTTATATCGGTTGTAGAGACTTTCCGGCATGAGCCAAAGCCGCGGCAACGGCGACGAATGCGCCGACGACCGTGGGCATGGCCCCCAGCGCAGGGCCATCACTTTGACGCCGTCGACGCGCCCTGTTCCAGCAACTGTTTGAAGGCTGGCTGTTGGGCAAGGATCTGAAAGCGAGAATCGGCCTTCATTGCGTCGAATTTGTTGAACCCCGCGGCAACGGCTTCCTGGAGCACTTCGATGGCTTGCTGCTCGATCGCTCGTTGGTCGCTCGATGGGTTTGCCGCCGGCTGGCTCGAGCCGCTGCCGCCGGCCGTCGCGGCGAGGGCCAGTTCGCCGGCTACGTCGTAGAGTTTAGTAGGGTTTCTCGGCCAGAGCTTGCGGCGCTCTTGAGAAAGCGCCGCAGCTTCGAGCAGTTTGCCCGAATTGCGCTTGAATGTGGCCAGATCCTCGTAGTTGTTGCTCAGAGCGATTCGATAGTCGGCGTTGTTCGGCGATTTGTCAAATGCCGCTCGCAGATGCGCAGTGGCGTCGCTCGCCAGGGCGAGCGCCTCCTGTTTCTTGCCGGCGTGCCAGAGCGAAGCGGCCAATTCGTCCTGCACTGTCCCAAGCAAGCTTTGATAGTCGAGGGTTTCCGGCGATTCGTCCACGAGCCGCTGCCAATCCGCACGGACGGCATCCAGAGTCGATTGGGCGTCGGCAAGGCGGCCAGTCTTCTGCTGAATCGCGGCGATCTTTCCCAAGCAGCGCGCCAACTCGGCCCGGTAGAGCGCGACGCTCGGATCATCGACGGCCAACTGCTCCAGAATGCCACGGCTTCGATTGAATTGGTTGAGGGCCTCGGCCCAGTCCGACGTACGAAGTTTCAATTCGCCGACGTGTATGTAGATCGCAGCCACATTGAATTGCAATTGAGAAAGCAGCGGGTTGCCGCGGGCCAGCGGCTCGGCGACTTGCCGCGCCTTTTCGTAGTCGGCCATCGCAGCGGCCGATTTTCCCATCCTGGCCTCAACGTCACCGGCCACCCGGTAGGTCGCCGCCAAGTCGCCACGGATTTTGATATTCCGCTGATCCTCTTGTGACAGTTTTTCGAAATCAACCGCTGCCTGGCGCAGCAAATCGAGCGAGGTTGGCAGCTCCTTCTCATAGCCCATGAGCAGCACGCCGAGGTCGTATCGCCCTTGCGCTAAATCGCGCCGGAACAGCGTCTCGACTGGATGCTCGGCGACTAGCTTTTGCCGCTCGTCGTTTGCAAGCGCATATTCTTGCTTGGCCTGGATCGCGTTGCCGAGCCGCCCATCGATCACCGCCAGATTGTTATTCGAATTGGCCAATTTGCGGCGCAATTGAGCGTCCGCCGGATTCGCATCGACGAGTTGCGTGCGCAAATCTCGGGCTTGCTGAAACCACCGCCGGGCGTCATCAAGCTTTACCGTCTGCTGCGCCAAATCGCCGAGCGCATTGTAAGTGTCGGCCAAAGCCGCCTTCGCCGCGGGATCGGACGAACGCTTGGCGATTTCTTCTTGAATTACCTCGGCCTTTTCAAGATCGCCCGCCGCATCCGCGTTCTTGTCGATCTCCTCTTCGATTCTCCCAACGCGATACCACGTGAGCGCCACATCGCTGTGAAGCGTCGGATCGCCGGCATGCTCCTTAAGAAACTCTTCGTAATACCGCAGAGCCGATTCGAGCAAATCCTTGCGGAGCGGCTGCAAACCGGGCACGTTGAGCAGCTTGTTTTCGCTAACTTGCGTGAAATAGTCGTTCACCGCGTCTCGAGCTTCGCGGAAACCCCGGTCCGCCTCGATCCGCGCCGCTGCGTCCTCGCGCCACGAGCGGGCGATCAGCAAACTCGCGATCACCGCCACGACGGCCACCAGCAGCACCGCCGCGGCGATCGACTGTGCCCAGGCTCGATTCCGCCGCGTCCAGCGAGCAAGCCGCTCGCCCGCCGGCTCGCGATAAGCAACAACCGGCTCGTCCGCCAGCCAGTGCTCGAGTTCGTCGGCCAAGGCCCGCGGCGTTGCATAGCGATCGGCATTGGCCAGCGACATGGCCTTCAAACAGATCGCTTCCAGCGGCGGCGGGGTTTCCTTGTTGATCTCGCTCGGCCTGGGAAACTCGCCGCGTTCCACTTTGCGGAGCACCAACCCCAGGTCGGTATCCTCGAAGGCCGCCTTGCCCGTCAACAGCGAATAAAGCGTTGCCCCGAGACTATAGACGTCGCTCGCCGCGCCGAGCTGGTCCAGCCGGCCCGAGGCTTGTTCGGGGCTCATGAACTGCGGCGTGCCGACGGCGGAGCCGATCTGCGTCGGCGCCGATCCGCTCGCCCTCGAAGGTTTGAGCGCCGATTCGCCGAGCGTGGAAACCAGCTCGGGCCGATCGACGGCCTTGGCCAAGCCCCAATCGACCACCAGGGTTTCGCCGTATTTGCCGAGCATGATGTTGCCCGGCTTGAGGTCGCGATGCAGAACGCCGCGGCTGTGGGCATACTCGATCGCGTCGCAAACGTCGATGAATCGCCCGAGCAGCCCGCGCAGCTCCAGGCTCCGATCGGCGGCGCTGCGCTTCTTCGCCGCCATGGAATGAAAGCGCTCGATGGCGTCCTTGAGGCTGTCGCCCCGAATGAACCGCATCGCGTAGTATGGCCGGCCGTCGGCGTACGATCCTAGCCCGTAGACTGGCACGATCCCCGGATGCTCCAATCCGCCGGTGATCTCGGCTTCTTGAACGAAACGGATTCGGCTGTCCTGCTCGTCGGCATGCCGCATCTGAATCTGCTTGACGACGACTTCGCGGTGCAACTCTTCGTCCTGCGCGACGAACACCTCTCCCAAGCCGCCGCGGGCGTAAGGCCGCACGATGCGAAACCGCGAACCGCTCGAGGTGGCGGCGCCGACGGTCTGGGCCACCGTTACATACGGATCGGGGGCCGCGGCCGTCGGCATCCGCATCAGGCTGGCTTGCAATCCGGGATCGTTGATCTTCTGCAAATCGCCTCTGACCGCGCCGGCCGAGCTAACCGCGGCGAGGCTCTTTTCCGGATCGTTGCCGTGCAGCTTGAGGTGCTCGCCGACGAGCGCCTCGAGCAGCATCCGCCGTTCGGCGCTCAACGCTTGCTGGTCGCCGAGAATCTGGCCCAGCGGCTTTTCTTTAGTCAGCACCCAGGCATTCATTGCCGCGACGAGCTGCTCGCGGTTGATGAAGTCCATTTGCAATGCCAAGATGCCGAATAGAAGGTTCCGGTCGTCGCTGGATTTTGGCATACGTCAATTTTCCCGCCCTCTATGAGAGCTTCATTTGAATTGGCGGGTGCCATGGCCACTGCTCCGAGTGGCCATGCCCCGAAGCGGCTCATGCCCACGCCGAGCCGTGGGCATGGCACCCGTTTATGTTCTCTGGCGTTCAGTTGTCACTTGCCCGGCAACTCCCAGGCCTTGTCGAATTCTACGTCGGGATCGACCAACAGGTTGACGGTTCGTGAAAGAAGCACGAGCGCGGGACCATCGTCGGAATGCTCGGTAACGAGCCGCCCCAGCGTGGCCGCTGCCGCCTGAAAGTCCTGGCCTTCGAATTGGCGGAGGGCTTGCTCGTATTGCTTGCAGATCGCCCTCCAGCCGGGGTCGGAGTCGGCCCTCAGCTCGTAAAGTTCAATCGGTTCGGCAATGTTGACCACGCGCACATTGCAGAGTCGGCGCGTGCAGAAATCGCTGCCCAGGCGGCTCTGCGTCGCTGCCGTGACGATCACCCCCGATTTCAAATACTTCGTCGCTCCTTGGACGCGGCTGGCCACATTCACGGTCGAGCCGAGCGGGCCGTATTTGAACTTGCGATGCGAGCCGGTGTTGCCGACCCGCGCCACGCCAGTATTGATGCCGATCCCCACGCCAAACCGCTCGCCGATCTTCGATTCCCAGCGCTCATTCAATTCGGGCAGCGCCTGCCACATTTCGAGCGCCGCGCGGCAAGCGAGCTGGGCGTGCTCCGGCTGGAGCAGCGGCGCGCCCCACATCGCCATCAATTCATCTCCCATGTAATCGACGAGCACGCCGCGGTGCCCAATGACGCAATCCGAGAGCGCCCCCAGCACGTCGCCGATCCACTCGACGGTGGCCGTGGGGCCGAGGCGGTCGCTGATCCGGCTGAAGCCGCGGATATCGCAGAACAGCAACGTCACCTCGGCGTCGCGCCCTTTCAGCAAGTCCGGCTCGACTGTGAGTTGATGGGCCAACTCGGGCGTGAAGAACTGCTCGAACTGCACTCGGGCCGAGAGCGCCTTCTGCTCCTGATCCAAGCGCGATAGCCCGGCCGCAACTCCGCAGGCCAGCGTTTCGACGATCATCGCTTCGAGCTTACTGATCGACGCCGCCGCCTCGGCAGCGCGGCCGAGCCGCCGATCGCCATAGAGCGCGCCGATCACACCGCCGCTCGGATCGAGGATCGGGGCGACGACCACCGCCTGAACGTCCGCCAGACTTTGCACGTTCGGCAGCGGGCCGGACGTCGACGGCGCATGCCAGAACGTCCGTTTCTCTTGCTTCATCCGGGCCAGGATCCGTGCGCTGGGCCGCAGTTCATTCGCCGCGCCGGGCAGCCGCGGGCCGACGCACTGTGACGTCACTCGCCAATGCTCGCCGTCTGCCTGCAAGACGCAGCCCGAATCGAGCCCGACCAGTTCCACCACCGCCGCCGCCGCGCGGTCGAAGAAATCGGTCGAGCTGGCCGCGCTTTGCAGCACGTCGATCACGGTTTGCAGCCAAACAATGACCGATTCGGGGGTTTGCGTGGGGAGCGGCAGGATGGTGCGGGGCGCGGCTGCGGGTTCGCCCAAAAGCCCGCGCATCGCAAGTCCTTCGGCCGCGCCATCGATGCGATGGAAGGGAGTTGGTCCCACCGATCGCGACGAGCTGCGGCTCGGCAAGAGCGTGGGGCGCGCCAGCATCTCGAACTCAGGCTCCGCGGCGATCGCCGGCTCGACGCGAACGCCGGCATCGGCGATCGTCAGCAGGGCCGGCATCTGAAACTCGCCGCTCTTGGCCGGGCCGAGCGTCTGCCCGTCGTCGACCACGATCACATTTCGGGAGCTCAGATTGGTTGCCCGAAATCGATCGGCGGCGAGCAGCTCGAGCCGCAGATGGGCCCGCGAAATCGTGCTTTCGTCGAGCCGCGCGATCGCGATCCGCCGCCCCGCCGGCGCGGGCTGCTCGACGAACAGCGGCTCCTCCGGACGCTGCTGACGTCCCATCTCGACGGGCCCCTCTACCTCGCCGGCAAACGCCAATCGCTGCTTGCGGAAAACCTGGATTCTGAACGTTGGTCCCAACTGGCGGCCTCGATCAAAATTGTTGCACGGGCTGCGTAAAGCACGCTCCATTCCGACAATATACCGGAATGCCGGTTTCGCGGTTAGAACAGTTCGGATGCACGCATTGGGTTGAGCGCATCTCGACAGCCGGGCCATGGACGACGAAGATGAAACCACGAAGGACACGAAGAGGAAGTTAGAACAGGAGCAAACGGGGGGAACGGAGAGTCGGATCCGCGGTTTAGAGTCTCCGTTCTCTCCCTTCGGGTCTGAGCCTCAGGGTCGACGACCGTTTGCTCCTGTTCAACAAGCTGTCTTGGTGTCCTTCGTGCACTTCGTGGTAAACGCAGAACCGGCTGGGACCCCCATTTGTTCGTTGCGATTGGACCGATAGCTATGAACTCGTGCGACCGATTCTACGCCGCGGCCTGTCAGATCGACCTGCCGAACCCCAAATCGCGAGATGAGATTCCGCCGCGCGTGCGGCGGATGATCGAGATGCTCGATCATGCGGTGCTGGGATATGAGCCGTTCTTCCCGGTGCGGTTGGTCGTGTTTCCGGAATTCGCGCATGCCGCGCCGATTTATGAGACTGTCGCCGAGCTGCACGATCGCTTGGCGCTGCCGATCCCCAACGACTTCACCGACATGTATCGCGGCAAGGCCCGGCAGCGCGGCATCTTCATTCAGACCGGCACGTTTCTGGAGTCCGACTCGCGCTGGCCGGGGCATGTTTTCAACACGACTTGCTTGATCGGTCCCGACGGCATACTGGCCAAATATCGCAAGGTGCATCCGTGGATTCCATGGGAAGTGCATACCAGCCCGCACGATCTGCCAGACTACGACGAGCCGATGTATCCGGTCGCCGAGACGGAAATCGGGCGGATCGGCGCCGCGATCTGCTACGACTGGCTCTTTCCGGAGGCGATCCGACAGCTCGCGCTCGGCGGGGCGGAGGTGCTCGTGCGGGTGTCGGCCTACATGGACCCCTGGGGCGCGGCCGCGCCGATGGATTGGTGGACGATCGTCAATCGCGTGCGGGCGCTGGAGAATCTGGCGTTCGTCGTGGCGGCCAACCAGGGTGCGCGATACGAGAACTATCCGCCCTTCAGTTGGCCGGGCGGGAGCATGATCGTCGATTTCGACGGGCGGATTCTCGCACAAGCGGAGCCGGGGCCCGGCGACCGGATCGTCGTCGGCCCGATCGATCTGGCGACGCTCCGCGCCGCGCGCCGCGACCGCCGCGGCCACAACATGCCGACTCATCTTCGGACGGAAACCTACACGGGCTATCAGAAGTCAGTCTATCTGCCGGCCTCGAAACGCGTGTTGTAGCGCTTGTGGAGTTCGTCGCTGCGGCGAAGCGATTCGGCGGAGGAGTTGTCGCGGTGTGGGAGCGGTTCGACCGTGTCGCCATCCTTGGTGTAGAGGTCGGTGTCTTTGCACCAACCGTGGGTTTCAAGCACGAACCGCCGCGTCCAGCCCGGCCGCGGTTCGCTTCGCGGCGCGGCGAATTCCAGGTACAGCTCCTCGCCGGGGCCGATCGTCGCCACGGCGTCGTCGGTTTCGCTCACCAATTCCTTCACGTCGCCATAACGAGTGTAGAAGCCGGTGAGATAGCGGGCATCAGCAATCGGTCTCCGGCGGTCGTAGTCGAACGTCGTCTGCCGCTGCGGACCGATTGTCCGCTCGGGATAGCCGGCGTAATGCAGTTGTGCTGTTTCCAAATCGAGCGGCAGCCGATGCGCCTCCGGACAAGCTTCGGACCACGCGACCGCCAGCCGGTCCCAATAGATTTCCTCGTTTGTTCGCAAGCGGATTTCTCGGCAGCCCTTCGGCAAGCCGCCAAGCGGCAGCGACATTTCGCGCGGCATTCCGGCCGGATAGCCGAACTCGTGGAGCACCATGTGCCAATCGCCGTTTGCATCGCGGGCTTCGATCGACGGGGCACGATAGTCGGCACCGGCCTGCCAGGCAGCAAACATCGTTTGCGAGTACGGATACTCGATCCATCCGTTGGCAACAAGAAGCGGCGCGCCGGCGTGCGAGTCGATTGCCCTCGGGAACGTGAGCGTGACCGAATGCTCCTCATTGCGGCCGATGAATCGCGGATCGGAGCGGCCAGGGGGCGCTGCCTTAAGATCGGCCGCACGAATTGCCTCAGTCACATCATCTCCGCGATCGTTGATCGCGCGCTCGGGCAGCATTTCGTCGCGATAGAAGCGGGGCTCGCCGGTCGGTTCGGGGCCGTTCACGGCCGCTCGTTCGTCGAGCGTCATTCGCCAGCCGGACGGCAGGTCGTAAGTCACCAATGCCGCCGAATCGAGATATGTCATCTCTTCCATCGGCTCGGCGAGCTTGAGCTGCAACCGGCCATCGAGCGGTTGCACGAGCCCGGGCGGGATTAAAATGTTCTCCCGCGGACGCACCGGCGCATACTGGTTCGGCCCGATCGCGTATCCCAGTCCACCGACTCCTAAGCAATCCGTGACGAACTCGAACTTGCGGCCGTTCCATACGAACAGCAGCGGGCAACTCGTCGGCATCCGGTTCTGCTCCACCAAATGGTGCAGCTTGCCGGAGGCCAGATCGATGTCAGTCTCGAGCACGCCGTCGGGCCAGGTGATGCTGACGAAATCCGCCGCCGGCGCGCCGCCGAGACCGACCGCCACCGGCTGCAAGCTCTGTCCTGGCCCGGACTGATTGCGGTAAGTGTCCACAGCCGTCCATCGCGAATCGACGCGGACGGCCGCCATCACGCCGATTCCAGATGCGTTCGACTTCATCTGGGTGTTCTTGTCGTGCCGGCCGCTGAAATCGAGCGCAAGGAAGTTATATCGCCCCGGCCCCGGCTTCCAGATCACGGGTCCCTTTCCCCACGCGAAACCGACGACGGCCGGCCCGGCTTTGGCATCTTGCGCAAAGAGCGACCAGCAAGCCAGGGCCGGCTCCTTCGCCTGACAGAGCACCGCATCATCGCCGGTGAGGCTGACGCAGCGCCAACCGTCGGGGTCGTTCACGATGGCGGAAAGCGTTCCGCCGCCGATCAAATCCGCAACGGCGAGCCGCGGAAACCTCCCGTAGCTGGATTCGCCAGAATTCAGCCCGCGGTCTGCTGACGAGTCGGAACTCTGGCTAATTCCGCTACGCGGCGGCAATGCGGCGATCCGTTGTGGCTGCCACAAACCCTTGTCGCTTGCACGCCAGCGAGTCAATCCATCCGGGCCGGCCGTGATGAGTTCGAGTTGACCGACCGCATCAGGATCGGCCATCGCCGCGGCAGAGAAATCTGTTTTCAGTAACTCATCGAAGCCGTCCGGCTTGTGATACGCCCATAGCCGATCATTGCGATAAACTTCCTGCGGCGGCTGGTCGTGAATCACGAGCAAATCGGCGACCCGATTTCCCGTGAACGGGCCGACGACCAATCCGCGCGACGGCCGCCCGTCGCCCGCGATGTCGTGCTCCTTGGCGATCGGGCGGAACGTGCCGTCCATGTTGTTGATCAACAGTTCGTTCGGCCCGTCGGAATTGATCAGGAAGAGGTCAAGATCGCCGTCGTGATCGGCGTCGAACATGGCGCCGTCGACGGTCGTCGCGCCGTTGCCGGCTGTGTGCGTCTTCGCGGTGACATCCTCCCACTTTCCTTTCGCGACTTGCCGCCAAAGTTGATTACCGCCACGGCGGCAGAAATAAACGTCGGTCAGGCCGTCGTTGTCGTAATCTCCCCAGAGAACGGCATTCACATCGTTCACTTTGGCCAGTGGATGTTTGGTGTCGAGCAGAAACCCCTGGTCGCGCTGGAGGAGCACAGCATTCAATCGCTTGCTCCCTTGAACAAGCGCTCCGGCGATGAAGATGTCCGGCCGGCCATCGCCGTCGATGTCGCAGATCGTGACGCTGGGGGTGGGGTGTTTCGGATCGGCAGCGGTCCAAGCAATTTCTCCATCCATCGTGTTAGTCAGTTTCAGAGGCGCGGCATCGGCGAACAATGGCCCCGCCGGCGGATTGGCCGGCTCGCGCGGCTTGAGATTGACTGTGATCGCCTCGGCTTTCGGCCCCATCCGCGTGTATTTGATGTCGGCCTTTCTGGCCTGTGGATTCTTGGCCAGCTTTTCGAAATCCGCCAGCATTGGCTTGGCCTCGTCGCCGCGGCCGAGCCGCTGCAATGTTTGAAAGCACCCGTAATAAGCGCTCTGCAGATAGGGGTCGGCCTTGATCGCGCGGCGATACCATTCGAGCGATTCAGCAAACTTTTCGCCGTCGAACAGGCAGCGGCCGGTGTAATAGGCCGCGTAGCCGTCGCTCGGATCCGCTTTCGCGACCAGCTCGAAATGTTGGCGCGCCTCGGCCGTCGCCGAACCGTTGTAGAGCAGAATCCCCACGCAGTAGTTGGCCCGCAGATTGCTCGGATCGCGAGCGAGCACGCCGCGGAGCAGCTTGAGCGACTGGTCGAGATCGTCGCTCTGCGGGCGGTTGAGATTGAGTTGGGCAATAGCCAGATTGATTTGCCCGTCCTGCCAATTCGGCTGCTCGTCAGCCAATTTCCGGAAGATTTCATAGGCCGCTTGATAATCGAACTGCCCCATCAGGGCCACGCCCCGATTGTTCGCCGCCACCATTTCAGCCGTGAGAACCGGCCGAGAATCGTTCTGCTCGCCCTGTGAATGAGCGTTGCCGGTTGACTGCTTCGGCGGCTCATCGCGACCGCAACCGAGAAGGCACGCGCACGAGAGAGCCAGCGCAACCCAACGTTTCGAGATTGGCGATGTTAGCAGGTTCATTCGCCGCTGGCCTTCGGCTCCTCTTTCTTGATGAGTGTGAAGATCCATTTCTCGAGGTCGGGCGTCATGTCGTAATCCTTGAATTCCTTTACGATCAACTGCGCGCCAAGGTCCTTCGCGCCGTCCGGCATCGCCAGGAATGGCAGGTTCGTGAGCACATGTTTGCCGAGTCGCAATTGCGGAACCATCACTTGCCGGCACTGAATTGTCCGCTTGCCGTTGAGCGTGAGCGTCACCTTGGGTGCGGAGTCTTCGACGGAGATCCCGGCCTTCGTCAGCAATTCGGCGGGCGCCCAGTTGGCCGATTGGGCATCGACCGAATCGATCCGCAGCACGATCGGCGCCGTCTCGTTCAAGATCGCTCCAACATAGTCGTAAAGCCCTTCGCGATACATAGGCACTTCGCCCGACTGGATGATCGCCGCCGCGGCGGCCATCGCCTTCTTGTCCTGCTCGAAGTCCTTCGAGCCAAGCCGATGGTTCTTGCCAAGCGATTTCAATGCCGCTGCAACGTCTGAGTCGTCGCCCAATTCTTGATAGCGCTTGGCCAAATTGTTGAAATCGGGCTCGGCGGCGAGATCGGCAAGTATCAGGTTATTCCGCGACTCCATCCAGTCGGCAATGGCCTTCTTGAGCGAGGCGGGAATTCCGCCGGCCTTCCCGCCGGTCAGCCGCGGCCGAAGACGATTGATCGTGTCCGCCTGTGTGTCCAAGTCGTTGTTGATTGCCGCAAGCATCTGCTCGGCGGAGCGGAATCGGGCGCGCATTGGCCTCGGAACCGTGTCGGGCTTGGCCTTATAGGCGGTCAACTCCTGGTAGCGCTTCTCGGCCTTGGACAGCACGTCGCGGTCCCTCGCGGTGGCGGCGGCTTCCTCCTTCACCCGCTTTGCCGCCGCATGATCGGCCGCTTCGGCTGTTCGAAAACCATCAAGAGTTTCGTGGATCTTGGCCTCGTCGGCGAATACCCAAGGGATCGACGTCGTCCAAGGTTTGAGTCGTGATAGACCCTTTTGCGCGAGGACGTCCGTCGCCGCCGAAGAGCGTACGGGGTCGGCGGCTCGTGCCGGCTCATGGATCGACGTGGCCAGCAGCAGCGCGACGGCCCCCACAAGGAGTTGTTTCCGAGACCCTGGAACGGGCGCAGCCCGAAACGAACAGCGCGGCCTTCGAGACATGTCGTGGCTCTCCCTAAAGCCCCTGCTCTGACTTCGAGACAACCTTGTCGTCCGCGAAGTTTACATCAATCTCGACCGTGTCGCGCTTCCATTGGCAGTGCTTGACGGCCATGTCGGCCCCATTGATTTTGACCACCGAGGGAGCGGCCGCCGTCCAGCGTCCCAGCATTTGAACGACCTGGATCTGCGCCATCCCCTCGTGTATCGCATCGAAATTGGTTTTGTTCACCGGGCCGCGAGACGCGGGCGTCGGCTCGTCGCCGCCACAGCCTGCAACCAGGACTGACGCCAGAACAATCGCAACAGCGGCGCATTTCATCGGAATCTTTTCCTCGCGGCTCGGTGAATGGGAGCGTCTTATTATAGCCTCGGGGCAGCGAAACAGAATTAGCGGAATTAGCCCGGTTTCGCGACTTTCGACCTTCAATTGCCACTGCTTGGCTGGGCCTTGTCGTGCGGCGCAGCGGCTCGGTTGGACCCCAGTTGATTGTTCGGCGCAGGCCAAGGATCGTCGTCCGGCTCGCGGGACTTGCGCCAGCGCGCGAAGATCGATTCGGTCAGGTCCATCACCAGCACCACGCCCGCCACCAAACCACCCGCCAAATAGCCGAGCAATGCGCCGAAGATCGGCCCGGCGATGACCGAAGTTGAAAAAAAGCCGACCATTTCTCCCAGCCTAAGCCGAGATCCGAAGTCAAATGGGTTCCGGTCGGAGATCGCTGCGATGACGCCGATGAACATCGGCGCTCCGGTGAACAAACAGATCCCAACAATAACCGACGCTTTCCGCGGCTGCTTGCCACCGAATAGAAACATCTGGCCCAACGCCACGGCAATGCAAAGCATCACTAGCATTCCGCTGACGGTCGGCGGCGCGCCAAGCGCGTTGGCAATGGTTAGTAGCAGGCTCGTGCCCGCCATCATCATCATGATAGTTGCCAGGCTGAAGCGGCGAGTGACGCCGTACACTCGCTCGCGGTCGTAGCCCTGAACCACGGGGCTGGCGATGATCGGCCGCTCATCGCCCAACGGCGGATCAATCAAGGTCGCGAGGATCGGCCGGTCGCCGAGGTCGCTCGCGGCGTTTGGCTTCGGGGTCTCGCTCGCAGAGGAGTCCATGCTGAGCTATCGAACCGGCGCGACGTTGCCGCTGCGTTGCGACAAGTGCTTCTTGAGCATCGCCGTCGTACCCGCATGTTTGGGGTCGCCGGCAAGGTTGTGGTATTCCTTGGGGTCGGACTGCTGATCGTACAATTCCGCGCCCGATTTGCCGTCATCCCATTCGGTATACCGCCAGCGCTCGGTGCGAATGCTTCGCCCCATCAACTGGGCATGGCGAACTTGCGTGAAGGCCGGCTCGCCCCAGGCCGATTGCGGATCGTCCAACAACGGCCGCAGGCTCTTGCCTTCGGCGCCAGCCGGGGCGGCCAACCCGCACAGATCGGCAAGCGTGGGATACAGATCGACCAGTTCGACGATTCGCGAGCAAGTCTTGCCATTGGACTTGCCACTGGGGTCGTAAATGATCAGCGGTACTCGAGCCGACTCCTCGAACAAGAGCATCTTCTGCCATTGACCATGCTCGCCGAGGCACCAGCCGTGGTCAGAGATGAAGACGATTATCGTCTTATCGGCCAAACCGAGCCGATCGACCGCCGCCAGCACGCGACCGGCTTCGGCGTCCATCAGGCTCGTGCTGGCGTAATACGCTCGGGTGAAGATCCTCAGCTTTTCGTCGTCCAATCCGTAATTGAGCGGCTTGACCGTGAGAGCGATCGGCGGAATGGCGGCGAAGTGCTCTGGCGGTTCGTTGGGAAGATGAAACCGATCGAGCGGATACAACTCGAAGTAGTTCTTGCTCGCGGCGCAGGGAACGTGCGGACGGAAGAAGCCACAGCCGATGAAGAACGGCCCATCTTTATGCTCCTCGAGCAGCTTGATGCAACTATCGGCGATCTTCGCGTCGGTGTGGTCGGAGCCGTCACCCTCCGTTTCGAGCCAAGAGAGCGCGGCGCCCAACGCTCGGCCCTTGGTGAAATTGATCACATCCTTCTCTTCGTCCTTATCGCGGCCGCGCGGATTCACGACCTGGTTCCACGAAGCGCCGTCGTCCAATCCATTGGTGCCGATTTGGTTCGGCACGTTGTAATGATAAATCTTCCCCACGCGGGCAGCGAAATAGCCTGCCTTCTGAAAATGCTGCGGGATCGTCTCGACATTCGGCAGATTGACGCGGAAATTCACGCCGTTGTCGTAAACCTGCGTCGTATCGGGGCGGCGGCCGGTCATAAACGAGCAGCGGCTCGGATTGCAAAGCGGATATTGACAATAGGCATACTCGAACCGCACTCCTTTGGCCGCGAAGGCGTCGACATTCGGCGAGTGGGCCAGCGCATGCCCGTAGCAGCCGAGCGTCGTGGTCGTCAGGTCGTCGGAAATGATCAGCAGCACATTCTTCTTGGCCGCGAGGGGCTCGGCAGACGCGACCGGCACGAGCCAGCCGCAGATCAATGCCGACGCCAAGAGCGTCGCGGGCGCGGATAGGCGAATTCTTTCCATGTCCAGCAGCCTAACATTGAGTTGAACGCGATTCAATGGATTCAGGCTGTCGCTCACTACCAATTACGCACGCTTCAGTCGGAAAAGACCGATTGCACGGTGAAGGCGTTGCTACCAGTGTTGACAACTGTCAACAATCGCCGATAATGGAACGGATGGCCAAGGTCGTTCGACATCCGAACAAGGAGATCAACGCGGCAGTTCAGTATGCGCTCGGTCGTGGCTGGCGGTTGATACTGTCGAGCGGTCATGCGTGGGGCCGACTACTATGCCCGAGGCGGGAGCGCGATGGCTACTCGCTTTCGGTATGGTCGACTCCTGCGAATCCCCGCATTAGGAGCCAAACATGGCACAAAAGACCTTTTCATTCACTTTAATTCTCGCGCACGTCCCGGAAATCACCGCGGAAGTCGAGGACGCGTTGTTTGAGTCGGGCTGCGACGATTCGTTGTTCGGAATGCGCTGCGGCGTCGCGTACCTCGATTTCGATCGCCAGTCGAAATCGCTTTCGGAGGCGATCCGCACGGCCGTTCACGATGTCCAGCAAGCCGGATTTGACGTGATTCGCGTGGAGCCCGACGATTGGGTGAGCGCAGCCGAAATTGCTCGGCGAGCCGGACGAACGCGCGAAAGCATCCGTCAGCTTGCTAGCGGTGCGCGAGGCCCAGGGGGATTTCCGCGCCCAGAATCCGGCGTGACCAAGAACTCGCCGCTCTGGCGGTGGGGCGAGGTCGCAGACTGGTTTTCTCGGACGCAACTGGCGGCATTGACGTTGGCTCAGGATGCGGAAACCATCGGCAAGATCAATGCCGTCTTGGAAATCCGCCGGAGAGTCCGGAACGTATCCGAGCTTCGGCAACTTTGGAGAGAGTATGAAACTGGTCGGAAGGCCAAACCGCGGAAAAAACTGGCGGCAAAACGGCGGCAGACCGTTTCGCAATAAACCCGGACGTTGTCGCGCTCATTCGATTGCTTTCGCCCGCGCCTCGCGCGCCGCGGCGACGCATTCTTTCACGTCCGGCAAAGGGTTCTTGGCATTCTCTTCGTATTCGAGCGAAAGCGCGCCGTCGGCGGGGAAGTTGACTTTCTTGAGCGCCTTGTAAACTCCGACCAGGTCGAGATGCCCTTTGCCGAGGATCACGCCTTTGGCGTTCTTCGTTGGCTCGGCAAAGTCCTTGAGGTGGATGCCGTAGAGCCGGTCGCCGAAGAGCATGATCGCCTTGACGGGGTCTTCGGCGGAACGGATGTAATGCCCGAGATCGGCGCAAGCGCCAATCCGCTTATCATGTCCTTGGATCGCCTTGAGCACGTCGGCAATCTTGTCGTAGCGAGCCCCTGGGCCGTGGTTGTGAATCGCCACGCGGAGGTTGTATTCGGCGACCAGCTTGTCGAGGCTGTCGAAAGCATCCTCCGTAGGATCGGCCGTGACGTTGCGGTTGCCCATCCGTTTGGCCAATTCAAAGACCTTGCGATTGGCCGCGTGATCGTTCGTCAGCGGATTGACCCCTTGCGCCGAGATTCGCAGCCCGAGTCCGGCCATCTTACGCTTGACCGCCTCGACCGTTTCGACCGGCGTATCGGCCGAAATATGCTTGCGAGTGAATTCGACATGTGCAAAGCCCAATTCCTTGGCCAGATCGATGGCCTTTTCCACGTCAAACTCGCGGAGCGTATAGCTTTGCAAGCCGAGGGCCAAAGGATCGCGGTTTTCCGCGAGCCGCGACTCAGCGCCCCAGGCGCCTCGTGCCGAAATGGCCAGCGATGCACCGGCAACGGAAAGAAACTTTCGACGCGACCAAGGATTTCTCATCGATAATCAACTCTCCCGCATCGCGAACGGCAATGCGCCCGCCTCAGTCAGGATTTGCTCGGCTTTCGAGAGATGGCCTTTCGCCGTCGGTCCGTGTTCGTCAACCGCTACGAGGATCTTGCCCTCCGCGACCGCCTGATCGTAATAATCGGCGAGTTCGTGCTCGACGCCGCGGGTCATCATCGCGCCAACCAATCCGCCCACCACGCCGCCCGCCCACGCCGCCAGAGCGCCCATGATAAACACGGGAGCCCCGCCGATCGCGAGCGTCGTCGCGACGACGGTCGTGCCCCCCATGAGGAGCGCGCCGATGGCGCTTCCGGCGGCTGCGGCGGCCGGAGTGTGTTTGCCCGCGGGATCCTGATGCTCGAACTGCCGGAAATGCCGTTGCCGTATTTCGTCCGAGCAGATCACGGTGATCTGCTCTCTCGTGAATCCGGCGGCCAGCAATTGCTCGACGGCCTGATCGGCGTCGGCCAATTCTGAAAACACGCCAACTCGCAACGGGGCTTCGGTTTCAGCGCGCTGCATTTTCATCGATTGCTCCTTCTTCTGTGGGCGCCAATCACCGCGCGCAGGCCGAAACGCTCCGGCCCGAACGAGCGAGGAGCATGTCGCCCCGCTCGATTATCGACGGCCGAGGAGCCTGGCGAGCAAGTAACCAATTCCGGCGGCTAATAGGATCGAGCGAACCGGATAATCGCGGACCTTCTTTTCGACCGCCTTCTCAACATCAGTCATTCGCGTCCTTCCCCGGCGATAGTAATCCTGCGCCATCTCCGTGGCACGATGCGCGGTATCTCCGGCCAAACGCTTGCCCGCGAGACCCAATTGGATCGCGTCGTCCTGCAACGCGGCCACCTGCTTCATAAACTCGTCGGCAGCGGCGCTGCCGGCTAACGGATTCAAACCATTTCTTCGCGGCATCGCAATCACCTCAGTTTGAGATTCACGACCAGAAACCATGCCCTCGTTCCGCCCAAAAAGTGCGGGATAAAGGATTGCACCTGCCATGCCAGAAACTTGAATGCGCGCGTTATGCCGATGATTCTGCGGCGACCGAAATGCGGTTCCGGACTTGCCTGGTTCGCAAGAGCGCAGCATGAACGAAATTGAATCATGATCGTGCGCATTTAATGAAGCTCAACCCGCACGGTCTGCACCCCGTCGCGAACGGCGACATCGATTGTCTGCGGGACTGCCTTTCGCAGTATTACGCTGACTTGGCCGTTACGTTCCTTATAGGCGGCGGCGACCTCGTCGATCTTTGCGACACCGTGCAGCCGCAGTTCTTCCATGACATCGTGCTCCGACAAATTCGAGTGGCGCATATTGTGGTGCTGCATCTGGCCGTCGATGATCAGCGGGCGATAATCTTGCCCCTTGAGCAAATTGCCGAAGCGGTGCGACCGGCATGCCAAGCTGGTAAAGAACCAATGGCTCGCGATCAGCACCGCCGCCGCCACGGTCGTTCCCGAGATCGAGGCGTTCCCGGTGATTCCGCGGGCCAATATCGAGCCGAGGATAAAGCCGAGGATGATGTCGAGCGCCGTCGTGCGGCCAATCAGGCGGCTCTTGCCGATTCGGACCAGGATCAATCCGATGAAATAGATCGTGAATGCCCGAGCGGCCACTTGATGCAAATGGAGCGGCGGCTCGGGCGTGTCGCCGCCGAACAGCCATTCCAGACCCAATCCGATATTCTGAATCCATTCCGCCGGTCCTGAACTTGCCAACAACATAGGTCACGCCTCTCGAAATCTTTATGGAAAAAACAACCCAGCTACGAGCGTCGAACAAATCCGGCGCGTTAGTGTAGTAGGCACGCTCCGCGTGCCGTAACTGCCACGGCACACGGAGTGTGCCTGCTACTTTGTTTATCCGCGCTGCGGCCGGGACTCCAACTCCCTGCCCCAGCTCGCGCTTTGCCGGCATAAACCGGCAGATTCAACCATTCTAATCGCCCAGATGCCGGGGGTGCGCGGAATTGACTCCTCCCTGCCTCGGCCACCTATTCACGCGGCGCGACGCGCGATATGGTTAGAGCATTCTGTCCGGCGACTTCCCAATCGCGATGCCCCGACCATGAATCCTGAAGATAAACTCGCGGAATTGAAGCTGGAACTCCCTGCGGTCCCCAAACCGCAAGGGGTCTATAAGCCGGTCTTGATCGCCGGCAATCTGGCGTACGTTTCAGGCCACGGGCCGCTGCAATCCGACAAGACCCTGATCCAAGGGCGCGTCGGGGCGGACCTCGACCTCGAAGGCGGCCGACGCGCAGCGCGACAGGTCGGGCTGGCGATGCTCGCCACGCTCCGGCACTATCTCGGCAATTTGAATCGCGTCCGCCGGCTCGTCAAAACGCTCGGGCTGGTAAACTGCACGGCGGATTTCCATCAGCAACCGGCCGTGATCAACGGCTTCAGCGAACTCATGGCCGAGGTGTTTGGTCCGGAAAACGGCGTCGGCGCTCGCAGCGCCGTCGGCGCGCCCGCGCTGCCCAACAACATGGCGGTCGAAATCGAGGCGATCTTTGAGATTGAATAGAACCCCTCACAAAACCGCCGGGGACTGTCCCCATTTTGCGCAGTCCGCGGAGCAAAACTGGGGACTGTCCCCTTCTCCCAGGCGGTTTTGCGAGGGGTTCTTGGAAACCAAGTGCGACGCGAGGCGCAATAGATGAACGTTGCCAGCACGGCATCGCGCTGCGCCGCGGCATTGTCGACCGCGGCCGACACGCGTCGAGCCATCGCTGAGGTGCTCGATGCCGCGTGCGGCCGGCTCGATGGCCAGTGCGATTTGGCGTTTCTCTTTGCATCGCCTCACCATCAACCGAATCTCGATGCTCTGGCGCCTCTGCTCGGCGAACGTCTTGGGACCGCCGCCATCATCGGCTGCACGGGCGAATCGATCGTCGGAGGCGTTCGCGAGATCGAGCAGCAGCCCGCGATCGCGCTCTGGCTGGCTCGGCTGCCGAATTCTAAGGTGCTGCCGATGCACCTTGAGTTCAAGCAAACGCGGGAAGGAGGCACTTTCACGGGCTGGCTGAACGAATTGCCGACGCCCTGGCCGGACGGGGCCGCCCTCTTCTTGCTCGGCGATCCGTTCAGCTTTCCGGCCGACGAACTAATCGCCCGGATCAACGAAGATCATCCGGGAATTCCCGTTTTAGGCGGCATGGCAAGCGGCGGCGCCGGTCCGCGCGAGAATCGACTGCTGTTCGGGGGCCAGTGCTGCGACAGCGGCGCGGTGGCCGCGCTGGTCTACGGCGCCGCGCGGATTCGGAGCGTGGTGTCGCAGGGATGCCGGCCGATTGGCAAACCATTCGTCATCACCAAGTCCGAGGCCAACGTCATTCGTGAATTGGGCGGAATGCCGGCGCTGGCTCGCTTGCAACAGGTCTACGCGGAACTTGCGCCGGAGGAGCGGCGGTTGGTTCAGGCCGGCCCGCACGTCGGCCGCGTCCTGAGCGAATATCAGGATCAGTTTTCGCGAGGCGATTTCCTGGTTCGCAATGTGATCGGGGCCGATCCCAACACCGGCGCGATCGCGATCGGCGATCATGTCCGAACGGGCCAGACCGTGCAGTTTCACGTGCGCGACGCGGCCACGGCCGACGAGGACTTGCGAGCGCTATTAACTTCCGCAGCGGCCGACATGGGCACTTCACCGGCGGGCGCTTTGCTGTTCACTTGCAACGGCCGCGGAACGCGGCTCTTTCCAGAGCCAAATCACGATGCCGCATGCTTGCGCGATTGCCTCGGCGAAATTCCCGCCGCCGGCTTCTTCGCTCAAGGCGAACTCGGCCCCATTGGCGGCAAGAACTTTCTCCACGGCTTCACCGCCAGCGTGGCGATATTCACATAGGCGACCGTCGTGCCGAGTACCGTCAAAAAAAACAGCCAGTAACGACCGGCCAAGTCGAGAATCACGTTGCCGGGCCCGAATTAGTTTTGCCATTGTCGGCCGATCGCATCGAGCAGATCGTCGGATAGTAGGGAGATATCGGCGTCGGACGCCGAAGGCCCAGCGGCCGGACTCGAGGCGGCCCATTCCAGAACATCGGCATCCGCGAAAGCGACCGCGACAGTGTCGTGATGAACTGGCTCGTCATTTCCGTTTGCGAGAATGCCAGTTTGCCGTTCGAGAAGTGTCGCTGCGTCGGAAGTCGAAGAGACGCCAGCGGTCGTAAGCGAAGATGACCGTTCGCTCTCGTGGCTCACGGAAAAAAGGAGGTCTGACACGCCGACGATCTCGCTCGACGATTGCAAAGCAATCGGGCCCGTCGAATCCGAAAAACTCGAGTTGACCGCCAATGTAGGTCTAGAGGAACCGTGAGAACTCGGCGCGACGGTGACAGAAATCGGCGGCTCCGACGAAGCGGTGGTCGAGGTCGGTGCAACGGCGGTTTCGACCGCCGAACTGCTGGCCGCAATCGACGGGGCCGTCTGCGGAGAACTGGGCGTTGCGTTGATCGCCTCGCTGGTGTTGCCAGCCGCCACCGCGTTCAGCGGATTCCCATTCGCATCGCTGGCTGCGATGGTCACAGTTGCGGGGCTGCCAGAGGCGCCGCCGATCACGAGGCTGCCCTGAACGATGTGATTGGCGGTGAGGCTGCTGCCGGAGTTGATCGTGGTGGTCCCGTTACCGTCAATCCCGTTTGCAATCAGGGTTCCGGCATTCACCGTGGTGCTAGGAGCTGAATCGCTTGCCGCCAATGTAGCGACGCCGGTGCCGTTCTTGATGATGTTTAACGGCGGAGTTTCAGAAATAATTCCGTTCGCTGCGATATTACCGGCGCCGGTAAATGTCAAGGGTCCCGTTCCAGTGATCGCCCCGCCGAGCGTCAGTAATCCGGCATCAGACCCAATGGTGGCGCTGCCCGTCAAGGTGATTGGTCCGGCGAAGGAGTTGGTCCCGCTGATGTTCTCGATGGCGCCATTGCCTGCGGGGCCAGTGCCGGCGACGCTCACCGGCTCCGCTGTGGTGTAATTCACGTTCGAGGAGAAGGCGAGTGCGGCCCCGCTCGACACGGTTGTGCCTCCGGCGGTCGTCCCCAGAGCGCTATTGGAAGCGGCTACCAGCGTGCCCTGGTTGATGGCTGAGGCGCCGGTGTATGTGTTGACTCCAGACAGGGTCATCGTCCCGGTACCGTTTTTGATCAAGTTGCCGCCGCCGGAAAGAATTCCGGACAACGTGGAGCTGTTGTTGTCGCCGCCAACTGTCAACGAATTGCTTCCGCCAATAAAGACATTGCCAGCGCCGCCGAGCGAGCCAACTTGCAGATTCGCGTAAGTGTTGAGCAAAGCGTTCGGGATCCGTTGCAACGTACCCCCAGGGACCTGAACGTCGGCGTACAGGCCGTATTGGCCGCCGCCTTGATAGTAGGCGATGACGATGGAGTGGCTGCCTTGAGTCAGCGGAATGGAGCCTGAGCGAACCGCGAGGGGCTGGTACGCATTGTTGAAAACCACCGCGTTGCCATCAATGAAGAGCATGCTGCCGTCATCGCTGCCGGTATCAAAAGTGTAGACGCCCGACGTCGGCGCCGAGAATTGTCCCGTCCAGACGGCGACAAATTGATTCGGGTTTGCGAGGACGGCGCTGGGAAATCCCTGGCCGCTGCTTCCGTAATCAAAAACTGCTCCTCCATTATTCTGACTGTTGGCATTGGAACTGCGATCCGTGGCGATGACAGGCAAACCAGCAACGTAATTTGCCACGGTGGTCGTGTCGGCGAACAGATACGTGGGAGCGTTGTTGGGTGCGGAATTGTAATAGGCGCCGGCTAGCCCGATGCTACCCACGGCAGGAATGTTGAGCGTAGCGCTCGCCGCAACGGTCACATCACTATTACTTCCGAGCGCCGAGTTATTGCTGATGTTAACGACGCCGGCGGAGATGAGTGTGGGGCCGGTATAGGAGCTGGCGCCGGAAAGCGTAAGCGTGCCGCCAGACACGGTTAGGCCACCCGACCCCGAGATGGCATTCGAATATGCAAGCGTCGCACCGGTTGGGACGGCGATTGCCAGGGTTCCGTTGTCCGTGATCAAACCGGCTGGAAGAGAGAAAGCATGCGTGCCATCGCCCAGTTGAAGCGTGCCAGAGTTGATCGTCGTGGGGCCGCCATAGTTGGGTTGGCCGATCGCTTGCGAGCCCGTGCCGGTCTTGGTGACGTTGGTCACGCCGGTCGCCATCAGGGTGCCCGTGAAACTAGCGTTGTGATTGGCGCCGCCGACCGTGAGCGAATTGGCGCCGAGCGCCACCGTGCCCCCGCCCGCCAGCGAGCCGATCTGGAAATTATTCGTGGCGGTTCCACTGAGCAACGCATTCGGGATGCGCTGAAGTGTTCCGGTCGGAACCTGCACGTCGGCATACAATCCGTAGCCGCCGCCGGCCTGGTAAAAGGCGATCACGATATTGTGCATGCCCTGCGTCAAGTTCACCGTACCGGTCCGAACGGTCACGGGCTGGACGAAGTTGTTGTTGACGACGACATTGCCGTCAATAAATATCATGCTGCCGTCGTCGCTGCCGGTATCGAAGGTGTACGAACCCGCCGTCTGGGCGTTGAACAGGCCGGTGAACACCGCTTCGAAGTTAGTGGCGTTCGAACTGTACGGCGCGGGGAAACCGGAGCCGGTGGTGCCGAAGTCGAAGCTGTTGTTAAGCGAAGTCGTGGACGACAACGCCGTCAAGGCGGGCGTATGCCCCGCCAAACTGTTATTGAGCGCTGTGAGGCTGACGAAGTTAGCGCTCGAGGGCGTGATGTTGTAGTATTGCCCCTGCAGGCCGCCTCCCACGACGTATGTTCCCAATACGTTCAAGGTGGCGCCTGTGGCCACCGTGACGTCGCTATTCACTCCCAGCGGCGTACTGGTGTAAGCGTTGACGATCCCCGCGCTGATCAGCGTCGGGCCGGTATACGTGTTGGCGCTATTGAGCGTCAGCGTTCCGGTCTCGGTCACCGTCAAGCCGCCGGCACCCGCGAGCGAACCGCTCAGCGTCGTGTTTCCATTGCCGGCGATCGTCAATGCACCATTCATTTCCGTGATGCTGGAATTGATGGTCAACGTCGCGCCGTTGACGGTCGTAAACGACTCGCCGCTCAAAGGGAAGATGCCGGCGCTGGACGCGGCGTTAATGGTTTCCGTCCCCGTCGCCGTCAACGACAGGCCACCCGATCCGAGCGCTAGCGGATTGTTCAGCGTGATATTGTAGCCGCTGGCGGCAGTGGAGATGTGCGCGAAGGCGTTCGCGCCCGTCGGCAAATCGTCGATATTGGTCAATCGGGCGGCGCCGTTCGGAAAGACGAGCGATTCATTGCCGTCCCCCGTCGGCGCGATTCCGCCCAACCAATTGCCGGCGGTCGTCCAATTGGCGTTAGCGCCATTGCCGCTCCACTGGAAGGTGCCGCCGCTGGTCGCGGGCGAACTCTGGTTCGAAGGCGCGCTCTCTTCATTCGGGGTCGGGAGCGAATTGGCATTCACCGCGGTGACGTAATAAAAATACGTCACGCCGTTTGCGACGCTGTTGTCAACGAACGAATTACCAGTACCCCCGGATGCGAGAAACGTTTCCGCTCCGCTGGCCGTGCCGCGGTAGATATTCATGCCGGTGGCGCCGCTGGGGACCGTGTAGTACAAAGTCACGGCGTTGTTCGCCAACTTCGAATAGACCAGGATTGGCGTCGGCAACAGTGTCGTGGCGTTGACCCCGGCGAAGTCGTTGTTGCCCGAAACGTTGAAGGCCTGGATGTGATATTCGTAGTAGGTGTTCGGGGTGAGATTGGTGTCGGACCACGCGTATGTGCTCGGTGCGGAGCGCGAGGTGGGGGGCAACGTCGCGACCAGGGTGAGGCTGCCGTGATTGACCGATCGCAAAATGTGATAGCCGTCGGCCAGATGGCCGGCGTTGTCCTGCCAACTCATGTCGATCTCAGTTGCGCTGACGCCGGTCACCATCTGGTTGGACGGCTTGGGTGGCGCCAGGGGAATCGTGACGTTCGCCACATTCGAATAGCCCGAATTGCCAGCCGAGTTGAATGCTCGCAAGCGATAGTAATAGGTGTTGCCAGGGGCCAAGCCGGTGTAAGCATCGGTGAAAGAGTTCGGGCCCGCCGGAAGACTCTCGGTGATCAAGTTCTGCGTGAAACCGAGATTAGTCGCCCGGTCGAGGTTGAAGCTTGTCTGGTTGGTGGCGTTATTTGTCCAATTCAGATAGACCGAGGTGGCGGAGGCGGGCGTGGCGCCGAGGCCTGACGGGGCATTGGGCGAATTCGCCGCCGTGGGGGCATAGGCCCAGGAGATGATGTTTTGGATCGCTTCTTGGCTTCCGGTGGCCGCCGTGAAGCCGACGTATCCGTTGCTGCTGCCGATTATTCCCGGGATATTGATCGTGTAGTTCTGCGTGGCGGAGGCGTTGGTTGTCAGATCGTTGATGACGACCGTGAGCGTGGTTCCCACGTACGTCAGGTTGACCTGGAAGATGTCGCCACTGTGGAAATTGATGCCCGTCGAGGAGAGATCGACGGATCCGACGTTCGTCGGCGACGCGGCATCCGTGTATAAGCCGGTGGAATCGTTGCCTTCACCGTTGTTGTTGTTCAGGTCGAACTTGATGGCGACGCTGTTATTGATGCCCACGCTGGCGCCGTTGGCGCCGTAACCCAGGGCCGCACCCGATCCGCCCAGGGCCGTCGGGCCGGCGCCTTGGATGGTGAATGTAAAACCTTCGCCGGTGTTGGCATAGGCGTACGTCCCGGTCGTCTGGAAAGTGAACTGGCTGGTGAAGCCGCTAACGTCAACCAGATTGCTGGTGAAAACACTGCCGGCCTGGTTGGAGTTGCCATTGGTCAGCACCAGATTGCCGCCGGTGACGGCCGCCGCGCCATTGAGAGTGAGGCCCGTCGCTCCGCTGAATCCGCCGGCGATGACCTGATTCTGGGTCCACACGGACGATTCGCTGATGTTTTGAATATTGCCCTCATCCCAGCCGGCGTCATTGAGAACTTGCGTCGTGTCGACCAGGACATAGGGCGCGCCGTTGAGCGTGAAATGGATATGAGGCAGGATGAGCGACCGATTGGCGAAGATAGTGCCAACCGGCGTGTCGCTCGTGTCGAAATTGCCGCTGGCGGTCTGCGTGAGAATCAGGCTCTGTCCAGGTGCGATGATCGTTTGCGTACCAATCAGGCTATCCCACAACTGGAAGCTCGCGCCGTTCGCGAAATTGTCCACTACGACGCCCGGCGACAAGACGGCGTTTGCCGTCCCGATGTTCTTGAACATGATGGCGCCGCCGTCATAGATTCCGGTCGTCTGGTTGCCGAAAAAATTGACGTTGGGCGACCCCTGCCATGGATTGGGGACAAAGCCGCCGCCGTACTCATTGTCGTAATACGCCAGCGAAACGACGACATTCGGAAGACCGGGCGCATTATTGACGTAATTCAAGCCGTTGAGCGTATTGCTGGTTGTCGCATTGGCGAGATTGGAATAGTTCGAATAGCCCTGCGCGTTCAGGCCGCGGATTCTGAAATAGTAAGTGGTCTGAGTTTGCAAACCACCGATGGCGATCGAAGTCGCCGCGGCTGGCGCTGTGGCCACCACGCTGAAGCTGGTTCCATCGGTTGATTGCTCGATGGAATAGGCCGTGGCCAAGTTCGGCGACGTGGTTGAATCGGTCCAGGTCAGGTTGATCGACGAGCCCGAGATGGCGGTGGCCGATAGGACTGGAGCGTTTGGCGCGGCAGTGGCCGCCTGATTCAGCCCATAAATCACCAGGCTGTTGGAGGTCCCCACGAACACTTCGCCGTTGGCGATTGTCGGCACGGCAAACTCGACAACCGCGCCCAGATTGTCCGCCCCGCCGGCATGTTGCGCGCTGTTCCAAAGTTCCGTTGACAACGAACTGGCGTCATAGGCGTGGATCACGTTGGCATTACGGTCGTAGAGCCAGGCGATTCCGTTGGTTGTGCCGTTGGCCGAAATGGCGACTGAGCCTGGCGCGTAGCCCATCTGGACAGCCGTTTGCGACGTCGTGGTCAACGTGCCGTTGCTGTTGATGACGTAGCTGTAGGCCGGGCTACTGTAGCCACTGGACCAGTAGACTTTGCCGTTGAAATAGGCGGCGGTGCTCAGCGAACCGCCCAGTTTCACCGGCGGCGTGTTCTGACCGCTGCCGTTGGGGACCGCATTGAGGACGTTGTCGCCCGTCGGGCTGAAGTGACCTAAGTTGTCGCGATCGATGACATAGATTTCCCCTCCCTTGCCGGCGGCGAGGATCAGGTGCGGATGCCCAGGAATGCCCGCTGAATCGGGCAACACGATGGGCGCACCGGAGCCGAAATCCGAGTCGGCCCCGTCGAGCGCTGCGACGTTATACGGAATGAAATAGTCGGCAACCTTAAGGCCCCAGCCATTCGGGTTCTGGTTGGTGGCCGAGGTAGTGGGATCGGCGACGGCCTTGACCAGCGCTTCGTTGTAATTGGCATTGACGGGAAAGCCCTGGGCGTTGAGCACCGGCGCCCCGCCGTCGCCATTGCCGGTCTCAAAGTAAAACGCACTGCCGTCAGATTCGAATGCCAGTCGGCCGCCTCCCTGCCAGATCCCCGACAGACCGTCGTTCGGCGAGGTGCAGAGCACGCCTGTGAGCGTCAAAGCGGTTGGCGACATAGTCCAGGTTGCCACCCAACCATGATACGGACCATTGTCGCCGTGCGAGGCCCAGGCCAGGTACACTTGGTTATTGACGAAGCTCAATGCCGGCCTGTTGGCCTCGCGCAGGGCGTTGAACTGGACGACTTGCTTGCCGGTCCCGTTATAAGGATCGGTTACGGCGCCGTCGCCGGTTCCATAAACGTAGATGGCCGTTGTATTCGAGTTATCATTCGTCGTTGCGCCAATCAGATAGGGGACGACTCGGTCGGTGCCGTCGGCGATGTTAATCGCATGCAGCCGCTGCACGTAATACATGGCGCCGCCAATCGTCTCCGCGGTCTTGACGTCGAGGAATATCGTGTTCGAGGCCGGATCGATGACCGGGGTGCCAGTGATTCCAACTTCAGTGCCGATGTTGACGGCGACGTCGCCTCTGGTGACGGTAGTGATTGAAGTGGCACTCGTGCCATTGATAGGGGTGCTGTTGACGTTCGTGCCGGGCGTGCTGCCGCTGTAGCCGGCCGTTGTGATGTCGAGAAAGCTTCGCTTCCACAAGACGGCGCCGCCATCCCCCTGTTTGGCGTCGATAGCGTACAGGCTGTCATGCTCGGTGGCGACGAAAACGACATCGTGCATGCCGGCCGCGCCGTTGGATGTGTTGACTCCCGAGGCGACGGTGATGCCCGTGTCGACAAGCGGTTGAGCGTACACTTGGCCATCCAGCGCGACGGTGGTGAGTTTCCCGAAGGAATTCACGTTGACGTCAGCCGGCGTCAGCACAGTCTCGTTATTGTTCAAACCCGTGCTGGCGATATCGTTGTGGTACGTGAGGACATTGACGGCCGGACACCAGCGAGCTTCGAGTTGTTCGAGCATCGTCGGCCGGCGAAGTGGGCGCTTCGGCGCCGGCTTGCGCAGGCACAAGCTGCTCATCGTCCGACGCCAAGCGCCGAAAACATTCTTGTGGGACATGGAGAGATGGTTCGGTTACGAATTTGGGGGCGTCCTTGAAAGCTGAACGTCCACCATCCTAAACCCGGAAGGGTTGACAAGCAATCGAACGTTGACTGTTGCCCTTGAAGGGCTCAGCATCGGTAGTGGCTGACGAGACCAGATTAATATGGCCACGCCGGCTCTATTCCTTGCTGCCAAAGTTCGCCGTCAGAACGGATGCCGGCACGTGAAAGTATGTTGCCAACGTCCCGATCGTCGCCTTGCTAACCCGGATTATTCATGGCTTGCGGAACAAAGCGGCCTCCGGCTGCGTTTAAGAAGTTGATTCACAACGACTTCGTTCGACGCAGGGAGGCCAGTCATGAGTTTACAGTCTGTCTTGTGTTTTGAATATGACTTTTTG
>DASZFO010000237.1 GCA_035939775.1 Pirellulales bacterium
TCGCGGCCTCCCCACTCTGTGCGGCCGATGAGACGGCCGATCTCGCGCGAGGGTCTCGACCTCGGGGGCCGGCACGCGGGCGATGCTGCCTGCTTCGACCTTCCGATTCTGCAAAATCGCCTGCGACACATAGTACCGGTAACGCACGCCGAGCTTGTTCGCATGCGTCGGGCCCATGTGGTTGCCGCGGTCGTCAAAGAGGCGGCCGGTCAAAATGGCGGCAGCGCCCCTGAGCCGGACATGCCGGGCGACGGCGTTGGCGGCGCGCTTGGCCTGCACGGCCTCGAACAAATCGCGGGTGAGGATCGGCTCATGCTCGCCGCGATGCACCTCACCCCGATAGGGGACCTCGCCGAGGTAGAACCGGTTCTTGAGCAGATGGGCGAGCGATCCCACGCCGAAGCAGATACCGTCGAATGGGCTTCGCCGCGTATTGGCGATGGAAATCCTGCCCTTGCCATCTATGTTTCGTTCGGAGGACGCGCCACAGCTTTCAATCGGTGGTGGACTGCAAAAAAGCAATCAACTTGGTGCGGTCCTCGGCCGACGCGAGCCCACCATACGGCTTCATGTTGTTGCCAGGCACGACCTCATCGGGTTTCGCGATGAAGCTGTCGAGCTTTCCCGTGTCCCACACGAAGTCCGCGCCCTTCATAGCGCTGGAATAGCCGAAGTTCGGCACCGAACCGGCTTTCCTTCCGATGATGTTGTGTAGGTTCGGACCCAGGCGATTGTCGCCTTCCTTGGTCGTATGGCAGGTTCGGCATGCGTTGTTGAATATCAGTTGCCCCGACCCGGCGTCGGCGCCCGCGCGCACGGGCTCCTGGGGCACGGCCGCGGACGACAGCAGAATCAGGAACGTAGAGCAGGCTAGTGGCCCGCTTCAACTAATTTGAGAGGATTTGATGATTCGCTTTCGTCGCGACCCGAACGACGGAGGCGATCATGGCTGCGAAGGAAATTGTCGTAAAGAAATATGTTGTGCGGTTGAGCTGCGGCGAACGTTCGCTGCTTGAAACGATGATCCGGAAAGGGAGCAACCCGGCGCAGCGCCTGCGGAAGGCGCGGATCTTGCTGAAGGCGGACGTCTCGGAAGCCGGCGAAGGATGGAGCGACAACCAGATCATCGAGGCTCTGGCAACCAGCGCATCCATGGTTTACCGGGTGCGCAAGCAATTGGTGGAAGAGGGCTTCGAGGCCGTGCTAAGCCGCAAACCACGCGCCACGCCTAGCGTTCCCCGGATTTTCGACGGCGAGAAGGAAGCCAAACTGATCGCTCTGGCTTGTTCCGAGCCCCCCAAGGGCCGCGCGCGCTGGACATTGCGGTTGTTGGAGAACAAGGTCGTCGAACTGAACATTGTCGATCGCGCCAGCGACAGCACGATCGGGCGGACTCTCAAAAAAACATTCTCAAGCCGCATCTGAAACAGCAATGGGTCATCCCGCCGAAGGCCAACAGCGCGTTCGTGGCGGCCATGGAAGACGTGCTGGCCGTGTACACGCGACCGCGCGATCCCGGTATTCCTCTGGTTTGCTTGGATGAGACCTCGAAGCAATTGATTGCCGAAACCCGCGCTCCGATCCGGATGAAAGAGGGGCGGCCAGCCAGGTTCGATTACGAATACGAGCGCAACGGCACGGCCAATCTCTTCATGATGTTCGCGCCGCTCGAAGGCTGGCGGCATGTCAAAGTCACGGATCGTCACACCGCCGTGGATTATGCTCATGCCTTGAAGGATTTAGCCAATATCCACTTCTTGAACGCCAAGAAAATCGTTCTGGTGCAAGACAATCTCAATACCCATACCAAGGCTTCGCTTTATGAAGCTTTTCCCGCCGCCGAAGCAAGGCGGCTGGCCGAACGGTTCGAATGGCATTACACGCCAAAGCACGGCAGTTGGCTCGATATGGCCGAGTCCGAACTCGGCGTCCTTTCGTCCCAGTGCCTCGATCGCCGCATCCCGGACAAACAAACCCTCATAAACGAAATCGCCGTTTGGGAGGACGATCGAAATGCCAACCACGCGAAAGCCGATTGGCAGTTCACCACAGCCGACGCACGTATCAAACTCAAGCATTTATACCCGTCAATCTGAATGAATCGAGCCAGTAGGGAGTCTTTGTCCTTGCGGTTCGGATGCGGCATTCGTCGTCCCGGAAGGTCATGTCCATCACCCAGT
>DASZFO010000238.1 GCA_035939775.1 Pirellulales bacterium
GGTCGGAATCTGGCGGCAACAATACGTCAGCTACCAGGGACTCCGTCCAATGCCAGAAATGGCGTTCAGTGATGAAGAATTCCGTGCAGCCGGTATGAATCCCCTCGAAGCGAAGCAAGCGCTGCGCATTTTTGGCGAACGCGATGCAGTGCCGCTCGAGCGTTTTCGGCGCGGTTACGCCGGATGGCTGCTGACCAACCAGCAGTTCTTGGACGAGCATGATATCCTGCTCACCGAGCATGCCGAAACCATACTCCGGTGGGGCACGCACCTAACCGGAATCGTCCTTCCGCCCCGCATGTTCCTTCCCGGAACCGATCCCACCGAAGACCCTGACTGGGGGGCTTTTAACTCAGCCTGCGAAGAGTTTTTCACCCGCTGGCGATTGCAGAGCCTAGCGGGCCCGTACTTGCCGGTTCCGCTCCAGGCTTTAATCGCTGGTTCGTTTCCTTGGACGGTGGTTAAGCATTTGATGCGGGCCGGTGGCGTCTTCTTTCTGCCGGACACGATGCCCATCCCAAGCCGCGATCAAATTCGCGGTCAGTTGGATGATGCGCTACATCACGGCGAACAACCGGATCATCTGAGTGAGTGGCTCAATATAGTTCGCGCAAGCAATAGCGCACGAAATCAACTCGATCGATTCGCACGCCTGTTTGAAATCCAACATTATTGGCGGCTTCTGTGCCAGCGACACACGTCGATCCTTGAAGGAAATATTGGCCGTGTAGAAATTGCGCTCGGTCGGTTTTTCGGCATCTCACTAGGTGCTATTCACGCCGACTTGATCGAGATCAGGGAACGCCTTGGGAAAGGCTGGCTCGATCGGCCTTGGCCAATTTGATGGAATCGCCACGAAGCGAACTTGAAACGCGATGCGTTGCCGGTCAGATGTTTCTCCGCCTCGCGCGACCAACTCCGACCAGCTCATGTGGCGAAGCACGACTGCGCGGCAATCTAGCCGCCGAATGTTGGAACGGAAATCAATCGCTCGGGATAGACAACTCATCTCCCTGAAAGAAAGTCTTGTCGACGCCAGCTACTTGAGCGTCAGCATGGATTTTGAGCGTCTCGCGACGAGCAAACTTTTGGCCAGAGGAGCGGCATCCGGCTGCGCACCTATTCCAAAACGAAGTCCGTTTGAGCGGGGATTCCACACTTCCCGCGAAAGGCTTCCCGAACTGGAGGTCCGAGGCGAGGCGACCAGAACGCGATTCTGCCGGTCGAATCACCGATTCGGGCGGCCAACGCGCGAACGATCGCCAGCCAGATCTTTGACCGCGCGCAGATTGCAAGAATTACTGCCGCTCACGCGCCGCCTAACTTCGAGATTTCGTCGCGTAGCTTGGCTGCCGCCTCGTAATCTTCCCTCGCCACGGCCCGTTTCATCTCGAGCCTCAACCGCGCCAGCAAGCTGTACTGACCAATGCCGGCTTCCCCGGGTCGATCCGCCAATTGATTACCTCGATCAACCGGCCGACTTTCCGAAGCGGCATCGAAGGAATTCGAGCCGCATCGTTCCGCTTCAAGTTGTTCACGGCGCTCGAGCATCGCCAGAGTGTGAAAATCCGGTCGAAGGGGAGACAATTCGATTGCCGCAACTTCCGCCATGTCTACCTCCCCGCGCCGATCGAGTAGCAGTTTCTTGTGCCGGTGGTAAGTCGCGCGGGATTCACCGCAAGCGACCTTGAATGCCCTTTCGCGCGCTGCTTCCGGCGCTGACAGTCGGTCGAATTCTCGATCCGCCATGAGCTTGGCGACCAGGATCAAACCGGGATCCGCCGCACTCTCCAGCGTTCGCAAAATCAAGCTTCGCCAATCAAGGCCCGATTCCTTGTGTTTGGCGGCGGTGACGTAGAACCGGAAGCTGGAATTCGTCATCAAATAGAGATGATTGTCGATGAAGTGGAAGATCTCCTCGTCGGCGAACCAACCTCCGCGACCGACTTCCCTGTGGATTTCGAGGGCGGTCGGACGGAATAAGATCAGCACGCCCCGATCATGCAGGGCGGTGATATTCCGATTCAGGCTGTTCCACTCGTTGGCGAGAATGCAGACGCGACTAATCGAATCGAAACTTGGAGGCGCGCCGTGGCCTGAACCTGTGGATGGGGAACGGGCGCTGCCCCATTCAACTCTCTTGAGCGGTTTGGTCTCGCACACGCATTTCAACATGGCGGTGTTGTCGCTCGATTTCAGCAGGCCATCCAAATCGTCTAACACAAGGGGGTCGCGCCGGAACTCATAAAGCTTCCGATAGAGGTCATACGGCGTGTGCTTTCCCTTGATCAGGCCCCATTTCCCGGCGCCGTGGACCTCCTGCATGGCGCGAACCACGGTTTCACTTTTGCCCAGTCCCCCGGCTCCGATAACGGTAAACAGGTCGTAAGATCCCAATGCAAACGCCCGGGCTAGGCTCCGGAATTCGCCGAACTCCGTGACAAGCAGTGCGTGTGGTGGATTCTTTTGCTTATCGCGCATATGCCCTTCCCGGAACTTGGCTCCGATTCTGTAGAGATCGCCGTTTCCGCGACTCCGTTTCTCGATGCTAACTGCGAAGCGTGAGACAATGAGACGAATTGTCTCATTGTCTCGACGAACGGCGATTCTTCTCTTCGTTGCGCGAATAGGATTATCCGGCAGGTAGCAGCAGCAACCCAGTTAGACCGCATGGATGCGCTATAACTAGTGGAGTCGATCAAGGCAGTCGGCGGCGAGCCGGCCAGAACGAAGCCTGAAACGCCGATTTCCCCGAACTCTGTGGGCAAAGCGGCTGGCGGTCGCGAGCAGATCCGTCCGTCAATACCAAGCATCTAGGCGACGGTGGCGCGTAGCGAAGGCGCGACGGCGGCGGTCCATTGGCCGTCCGCCTTGGCGGCTCTCATTTTCAGTGAACTTACGTCAATGGCGAAATCGCAACCTGTTGAAAACGAGTTCACGTGCCGAGTGATGGGCTCAGTTTCGCGAGAATTCCTTTGGCGCGGCTCCGCCAAATGTTGGGAAATCCCTTTTCTTGTTTATGTCTCGTTTTCGCCCGGAATTAAGCTCGGCGCGTCAGGCGAGCCAAGCTCCTTCGGCTTTCTGTGGCCCGTCGTTGATCGCTATTCCATCCCCATGTACTTATGACGCGTTTTTCGTTGAAATCAAGCTGCCTCACATGCTCGATCTTTCAAAAGATCACGAGAGACCTTCAGTCAGCATCCCGTCACGTACCGACGGAAGGACTTTGCGGTCCGTCCACGACTCCAAGTGTTATTCCGCTGGTCCTGTCGAATCGTCAACCAACGCTCGTAAGCGTGCAAGTAAATCAAGCTGACCACGACCATGCCTCTGCAGCCCGTTCTTGATTTCGTCTGGGCCGTGCCAGCGGAGGATGTTGTTGATCGTGTCGACACAATCGCCGACCTTATCGAGCGCGTGATCCATAAGATATTTCACTTGCCGACTTGCACGCTCCAAGTCCGCAGGATTACGGTGCAATCTATCGTTTTGGGTAGACAACAGTCCGAGAGGACGTTGCCCTCTTTTGAGTTCGAGAAAAAAGCGATCGTCGTCCATTGTGGCACCTATTCCAAATGAGTGTTGCTCAGTTCATTGATTGTCGATCGATCGTATCAATTCCGTGAGCGGCATCCAATACCGACTGTTGTCGCGCGTGGCCGCCTAAATGATTGGCGCGGCGCTGCCGGAATCGCGTGAACGGACTTCGGACGACGAGGCGATGGCTCGGGTCCCCATGTATTTGCGAATCCTCGAACGTCTTGTCGATTCGTCGCCGACGTGCCCAAAGCACGCCAGTTGACCGATTGTAGAAAAGTTGCCTCGCCCCAGGAACACTGCTAGATTCATCGGTGAACTTCGCGAAGGGATGTAAATGTTCAAGTTCATTCATGCGGCCGATCCGCACCTCGACAGTCCGCTTCGGGGATTGGAACGCTACGAGGGAGCCCCGGTCGATGAGATCCGCGGTGCCACACGCCGTGCCCTCGAAGCGTTGATCGATCTGGCAATCGTCGAGCAGGTTGCATTCGTCCTGATTGCGGGCGACATCTTTGACGGCGATTGGCGAGATTACAACACGGGATTGTATTTCGTTTCGCAGATGGCCCGCCTGCGTGAAGCGGGGATCCCCGTATACGCGACATCTGGCAACCACGATGCGGCAAATCGAATGAGCCGCGCGCTCAAGCTGCCAGACAACGTGCGCTACTTGGCGACGGACCGGCCGGAAACCGCGGTTTTGGATCGGTGGGACGTGGCGGTCCACGGGCAGGGATTTGCGACGGCTGCAGTGCGCGAAGATCTGTCCTTGGGATACCCTCGAGCCAGACCAGAGCTATTCAATATCGGTATGCTGCACACGTGCGCCACTGAAAGGGAGGGCCATGATGCTTACGCCCCTTGTACGATCGAAGGCTTGAAGTCGAAAGGTTACGAGTATTGGGCCTTGGGGCACGTCCATTGTCGTGAGAAATTGTGCGCCGATCCGATGGTCATGTTCCCAGGCAATCTGCAGGGGCGGCACATCCGAGAAACGGGACCCAAGGGATGTCTCGTCGTTACGGTTGAAGATGATCGCGCCGTAACCGCCGATTTCCGCCCGTTGGACGTCTTGCGCTGGGAGCGAGCCTCTGTGGACGTTGGTCAATCGCCTGACCTCGATGACGTGCTCTCTCGCGTGCGTCGATCGTTGACGCAGCTCCAGCGGCGAGCCGACGAGCGAATCCTCGCGGTCCGTCTAGAGCTGACGGGGACGACACCTGGGCACCAAGAGTTATTGTCAAGGCGCGAGGCGCTGATCAATCAGATTCGGGCTGCCGCCATCGATGTCGGCGCCGGAGGGCTTTGGCTAGAAAAGGTTGAGGTGCTAACGCGAGAAACACAAACTGCTGGCGATTACCGCTCGAAAGCAGAAGGCCCGCTTGGCACGCTCGCCGAAGTGGTGAGATCCCTACGAGATAATCCCGAGGGGTTGCGACAGCTCATGAGTTTTTCCGACTTGGCGACAAGATTGCCAGCCGAACTGACTCAAGGTGCCGGGGAATTGCGGTTCGATGATCCGGAATGGTTGTCGGCCGTGTTGAGTGAGGTCGAACCGCTCTTGGTTGACCGACTACTGGGGAAGGGAGCCGCGTCGTGAGAATCGATCGGCTGAGATTCTCGGCCTTCGGACCGTTCACGGGCCGGGAGATCGATCTATCGGCGGGCAACCAAGGACTCCATGTCATCTACGGGCCGAACGAGGCTGGAAAGAGTTCGGCGCTCCGTGCGCTCCGCCATCTGCTTTACGGGATCCCGCCACGGACGCCGGACAACTTCGTCCATCCGTACGAGCAAATGCGTATTGGGGGGATCCTTCAAGCTGCCGACGGCACTGCGCTCGAAGTCGTTCGTCGCAAAGGCCAGCGCCATACGTTGCGCGGCGCTGACGACGACGTGCCGTTGGATGACGACTTGCTCACCAGGTTCTTGGGGGGGATCGACCAGAGCGTGTTCGATACGATGTTCGGCATCGACCACAAGACGCTTGTGGCCGGCGGCGAAGCGATCGTCAAGGGGAGTGGTCGCGTGGGCGAGCTGTTGTTTGTGGCTGGAGCCGGACTGGCACAATTGAACACGCTGCAGAAACAGCTTCAGGACGAGATGAGCAATCTGTTCAAACCGAACGCACAAGTGCCTCGAATCAACCGATCACTGCGGGAGTTGCGTGAGGCGCGAGACGATTTGAAAGCGAGCATACTACCAGTCGCGGAGTGGCAAAAACACGACGGGGCCTTGCGAGAATCCGAGTCGCGATTGACGAAACTAAATGACCATCTTCGGGAAAAACAAGCCGATTGCAACCGGTTGATGCGCATCAATCAAGCCCTGCCGACGCTCGGACGTTGGAAATCAGCCACGATGGCACTTGTGCCGCTTAGCGACGCGCGGATTCTGGCAGACGATTTTTCGAGGCGGCGAACTGATGCGATGGCGAGGTTGCAAAGCGCCAAGCAGAAGGAACAAGAGGCGGTTGAGCGGCGAGAGCAGTTGGTTCGCGACCTGGAGCCGCTCGTCGTCTCGGATATCCTCCTGAATGACGCCGACTCGATCGAGCAACTTCGGGAACGGCTGGGCAGCCACCGCAAAGCCGGGCTCGATCGCCCCGGACTTGCCACGGCGCATCAGGGCGCCGAGGACGGCGCCCGGGAGATCCTCAGGACCTTGGGTAGGCCAACGAAATTAGACGGTGTCGAATCTTTGCGATTATCTCGTGACAGGACCCTTCGAGTGCAGAACTTGGCGAACCGGCAAGCAGGTTTGGTTCAATCGCTGGACAGGGCCTTGGAGGATTGTTCCGGACTCCGTGGTCTTATCGAGCAGATCAAACGCGCCGTTGCCACCGCGGCCGCGCCAGCCGACCCGACGAAGTTGCGTACCGCTGTGGAGTACATCCAATCGCAAGGCGACCTCCAGCAGCAAAAGGTCGTTCTTGAGGCGGAAATTGAAACGCTCGCTCAGGATGCCGAAGTGCGATTGCGGCAGCTTAGGTTGTGGTCGGGCACGCTTGAGGAGCTTGAGCGACTTGCCGTCCCAGATGAGGAGACAATCGACCGGTTCGAACACGATCTCAGGGATTCGACCGCACAACTCGATGCTTTGGATCGCCGTCGAACTGAAGCCGACGGAGACCGGCAAGCCTTAATCGAACGGCTGGAACAGTTGGAGGCGACTCGCGAGATCCTGACTTTAGAGAGTCTCAATTCTGCGCGTCGGCAGCGCGAGGAAGGCTGGCAACTCGTGCTCGAAGTTTGGCGAGACGGGAAGCCGGATTCCGCCCGCGTGGAGGGTTTTGTTCGACACTTTGCCTCCGCCAATGAGCTGACGGAAGCGTACGATCGCAGTGTCCATGCAGCGGATGAGGTCGCTGATCGTCTGCGACAGGACGCTGAACTTGTCGGAACCAAGTCCAAGTTGCTGGCAGACGAGCAGCAGACATCCGATCGCCTTTCCAAGTTCGACGCCGAGATCGCGGACAGGAAGGCGGAACATGCTGGGTTGCTGGAGGACTGGAAGAATAACTGGACCAAGGTGCCGATCGCCGTGTTGACCCCGCGAGAAATGCGCGCCTGGCGAAATAAACAACAGGCGCTTGTCGGCACCGCGGCCCTGTTGCGGGCCAAGAGGCTGGAAGCAGATCGAATTTGGGGGCGAATCGAAGTCGCCCGCCGGGAACTGGCAGACGAACTCCAGCGGCTGGACGATGTCGAGGCTTCTGCGGACCACTCGCTGCCGGTCCTTCTCGGGCGCTCTAAGCATCGCGTCGAGATGCTCCAGGATCTTGCGACTAAGCGAAACAATCTGTCGGAGGAGTTGAATAGGGCCAATGTCCAACTCGTCGGCACAGAGGACCGGCTCGCGAAGGCCGAGCGACAACTTAACCATTGGAAAACTGACTGGACCGCCGCGATGGACGAACTCGGGTTGGAGCACAATGCTACCGCCGAGCAGGCGAACAGTGTGATCGAAGGGCTGACGCAATTGTTTCAGAAGCTCCATGATGCGCGTCAGCTTGCCTTGCGAATTGACGGCATTGATGAAGACGCCCGTCAATTCGCTGAAGATGTGGCCGGAGTTCTCGAGCGATTGGCGCCCGATCTGGCGAATCGTCCGATTGCCGAAGCGGTGACCGATCTGAACTTCCGGCTTACTGAATGTCGCAAGGCACAGAGCCGTTGCGAGTCCCTCGAACGGAAGCGGCAAGACGAAGATAAGAAATGCAAGCAGGCGCGAAAGCTCATCGAAGATGCCGAGTTAGAGCTTGCGAATCTGTGTCAGGAAGCTGGCTGCCAAGGCCCCGATGAACTGGCCGGGGCAGAAAACCGCTCCTCACAACGTCGTGATTGGACCCGGAAGATGCAGGAGCTGGAAGCTCAGCTTTCCCTATGGTGCGGCGGCCGCCCCTTGCCGGACTTTGCCGCCGAGGCGGAAGCAGAGCCTGCCGACATCCTGGTCCCTAGAATCGACGATTTGACGCGGGAAGTCGACGAACTTGCCAGCCAACGTGAGAGCGTGCTGCAAACGATCGGCAGCGAACGGAATGAGTTGGCCCGTATGACCGGTAGTGGCAATGCCGCGGCCAAGGCCGACGAATGTGAGTCGCTGCTTGCCCGTTTGGAGGCTGACGTCCGACAACTCGCCGTGCTACGGATGGCTGCGGCCGTGCTCCGAGCCGCCATCGAACGGTACCGAGAAGAGAATCAAGGGCCGGTGTTGGAGCGCGCCAGTCGGCTTTTCGCATTGTTGACGCTGGGTTCCTTCACTGGATTGCGCACGGATTTCGATGAAGATGGCCAGCTCATACTCTTGGGCGTGCGCGCTGACGGGAAGACCGTTCGCGTTGCAGGAATGAGTGACGGGACAGCCGATCAACTTTACTTGGCGTTGCGACTGGCCAACCTCGAGCATTGGTTGACAGCCCACGACCCAATTCCGTTTGTCGTGGACGACGTCTTGTTGAATTTCGATGACGATCGGACAGCGGCGGCGATGCGCTGCCTTGCCGAGCTGTCTCACAACATGCAAGTGGTCTTGTTCACCCACCACCGACATGTCGTGGAAGTCGGCCGCCGGGAGTTGGCGCATGAGTTGTTTATCCACGAACTCTAGGCCAACGGACCGGCGAAAGCCCACTGAGCCGACTATGCCAGAAGAAAAAGAAGCTCCAATCCGGCGTTTGGCCGTGATCGCCGTCCATGGCGTCGGCTATCACGAGCCGGGAGCAACAGTGCGGGACGTGGCAAACCTGCTCCTAACCCAATCGGAGAGCGCGATCAGGTATAGCCCGTTTGAGGCAACGGACATAAGCATCGCGACGAGACCCGTGTACGTTCCACTCGAAACCCCAACGGCTCCCGACCGGTCGCCGTCGGCCGGTCAGTTCGAGGCCAACCGGGAAATCACCGCCAGGAAGCGGGACAGGGCCACCGCCCCTCGACCCGACACCGGTTTGTTCGAGGAGCGTTCGGAGTTTGTACTGAATTTGCACGCCGCCGGCCCGCCCGCGACAAAGCAAGAACGCACTGACCTAGCGGCTTCAGAGCAGGCGACAGGTTTTGCCAAGGCCGACGACGACGGTTACGCCTTGGGTTTCATGCGCGACCAACTGCGCGGCAAGTCTTCGACGAAGGGCGATACCGTCTACAAAGTCGATCGCCTCAACGCCGCGCCTCGCCATGCGGAAAAGCCAGACGTCGAATCGCAGCCCGGCGAACAACCGCCAGGCAAGCCCTCGCCAGACGGCAACACTGTTTTCGAAACTCAGCGTCTCAACGCAATCCGCCGCCAGGCGGAAATGCCTGACGTCGAGTTGCATGTCTATGAGATGTATTGGTCAGACCTCTCACGGATCGGCACTTGGGTGGTTAGAATTCTTGCCGAACTCTATCAGCTTCTCCTGCATTTGGGGAGTCTCGGGCGACTGACGGCGGATTTTGCCCTTGCGGAACACCGGCTGGACTCAAGCAGACTCAGCTGGGCGCGATTCGATTTCTGGGTCCGAATGTCGGTCCGGATATTCACATTGCCGATTCCGATCTTGCATCTGCTTTTGCTGGCCCTTGTCTTTATGCCGATCCCCGGTCAACTGCTCGGCGTCCGGGGCGCGGCGCTCGCTGCGCCGATCTTGCTCGGCCTTTTGGCCGCGGTCCTCGTCGTTTGGCGCCTGTTACTTGAGAGGCGTCCGCCATGGCTGGTCTGGCTCCTTGCGCCGCCTCTAGTGGCCGCCGGCGGAGTGCTGATTGGCAATTGGTTAATCAGCCCGAACGCGCAAGGTGTCGGTCGGCTTAGCAGCTTCCAACTGCTCGCGCTCGAATGGTGCGTCGTGGCCGCGGCAATCTTGAGCTGGGGCATGCGCTTGTACGACAACGTTCGCCCCGGAGCGAAGCGAATCGGTTGGATCATCGGCGGCATACTTGCCGTGTTGACGCTCGTGCAGCTCCTGCAAGCGAACGGCTCGAATACGGCCATCTTCTCGGCCGCCCTGAAGTTAGTGGAGTCGCTTGTTCTCGGTTTGTTCGCGTGTTGGCTGGTCTTACTGGCCTGCGAGTGGCTGGTATTTCTCACGGGCTTCTGGGCATTGTGCGCGACGCGGCGGTTCCCACCGGAAGTGAAAGACCGGGCCAAGCGCGCAGTGCATACCGCTTGGCTCGCCTTATCACTCCCAAACGTGCTGTTCTTGATCATCACCCTGGTCCTTTTTCGGGCCATGAATCAAGCCGCGGTCGCAGTGTTTCCCAGCGACCTGCCTCTCTATCATCCCTGCTGGCTGCTGCGCGAGCTGGCCCGCTTTCCCGAGCAGTTGTCGGCGGTTGACTTCCACGACAAGCTGATTGTTGCCAGTGCCACGCCAGCGTTTCTGATCGTCTTGTTCGCGCTCGCCGCGACGGTGGTCATGGCCGTCTGGGGGCTGATGCCGGTAGTCCTGTATGACCTGGTACCCCCGACGAAGAATTCTGACGCGCTCTCGCAAACGCTCGGGAATTGGCTGAATTATGGATACCGCTTGCTGGCGATCGCGGGCTTTATCTTGTATTTCGCGTTTCCGTTCGTTCTCAGCGGAGGTCTGCTGGCGGAGTTTTTGGGGATTCCGGTGCCGCTCCTCTCAACAGTCGCCACGCCACAGTTGCTCGGCCTCTTGGCGGTTGGGGTGCTGGGCTCGGCTGGCGGCCTGCTCGCCTTCAACGGCCGCCTGGAGAAGGTGGCCCTCGGTTTTCGCACGGCCCTGAATACGATCTTGGACGTAGATTGTTGGCTGCGCGAGCACCCGCGAGGCGAAAACCCGCGCGCCAGGATCTGCGCGCGCTATGTGTCGCTACTCCGCCATATCTGGGCCTGGCGAGACACGCGCGACGACGGCCGGTACGACGGCGTCATCATCGTGGCCCACAGCCAGGGAACGGCAATCAGCGCCGAGCTATTGAGATTCCTCCACAAGTACCCCGACCCAGAGCTTGGCCGACTTGACGAAGGGGACGTGCCCCTGGCTTTGTTCACGCTCGGTTGCCCGCTTCGCCAACTTTACGGCTGGCGGTTTCCTCACTTGTATGCGTGGGCGAGGCACACTGACACGACTCGCTGGAGCCGCGGCGCCCCCCGATTCATTCCGGCAAACCAACTGCCTGATCCTACACAACTCGGTGTGCGGAAATGGGTCAATGCATTTCGTAGCGGCGACTATGTCGGACGCTACCTATGGCGGAGCGACGCGTGCGATTATCAATGGGACTGGTCGGAAAAGGGGCTGACGGTTTCGGAGGATCAGGCCGGCGTGCGCCGGGAGTTCTGCATTGGGGCCGGTGGACACATTCACTACTTTGACAGCACGGCGCCGCAAATTGCCGCCGAATTAAATCGGTTGATCAGCAAATTCTGAATAGCTACAAACCGTCTGGCAGGAGCGCGCGACCAGCCACAGCACGGCTAACGAAGATGTCGCCGCCGTCGCTAATCGTGAGCGGCTAAAGGCGAGATGTGCCGAGAACCTTGCCCGCAATGTGGGATCGATGGCGGAGTTCGAGCGAAAAGGGCCCGCCGGACTCAAAAGGCGGTTAACGGCTTTGGTAATCAATCGTCGCATCTCATTGCAGAATCGTTGGTTTCGATCTTTCTTCACGCACGTTCTGCTGCGTAATTCCGAAATCCTTCTGCACTCATTTCGATCGAATTGGCGTGACATCGCTTGCGAAGTGCGCTAACTCCGCCGCTTCGCGCGGGCAATCTCCTTTAAAGAAGTAACCTTCAGTTTCTTTCCGCGTGATTCGCTCCGGTGACCACGGCGGTCTTCCTTTGCAAAGCTCCTCCTCTTTGCGGCCGACCCGCTGACCTGGGTCCACTTCCCGTTCTTGAGCACGAGCTGGTAGCCGCCGGAGAGGATCTGAAATGGCTTTTTGACCTTGTTGAGGCGGTCGAATTGGGTTGAGCCGGCCTTGCGAAAAGCTTCAAAGTAGGATGGATATACGAAGTCGCTCATCGCAACGCCCTTGACGGCGAAGCTGAGTGCCTCGACCGGATCCGCACTTTCGTATGCATAGCTGAGCTTCGGGTCGGGGCCCGTCGTCATCATGTTGATGGCGGGATCGACCAGCATCTCGACGAGTTCGTGAGACGCCGACACGCTCACCAGGTCGTGGTTCTGTAGTGTCGTTCGAACGAACACTTTGGAGAGCGGAAAACCGTCTGGTGTGAGATCGTGGTAGGCGAGTGCTCCCGGCTGATCTGCATTGTCGAGGAAGACCATACCCCAGGAGTTCTTCACAAAGTTGACCGACTTGATCAGCTTCGCGGGCGTGCCCCAGACGGGTGCCACATGTTCGTCGACGTAGGCCTGCATCGCCGCGATCAGGGCGTCGAAGTCGACACCAAGAGCGGTCGTGGCCTGATTGAAACACGCAATGCTGGGAATTTGTCCCTTGTCGAATGCGCCAAACGTGGGTTTCGCAGTAGTCATATATTCTCCATCTGGGAAGGGAACAAGGCTTCCGCCAGGTTGAAGAAGTGACGGCGGGCTGCTTCGGAAGCGGATTAGAACCGTTCTTTACGGCGCAATCAAGCATCCGCTTTGTGATCCGTGGGTACGTCACAAAAGACCTTCACTTTGCCGGATTGCCGCCGACAGTTGGCCCCAGGCGGCGATAACCACTTGCGAATCGGCGTCAAACAACGACGCGTCGAGACAGTTTGGAGCGTCCGATTTGCAGCGAGTCCAGCTAGAACCACCTTGGCAAGCGGCTTTGAACCCCGCTGTACCCACAAATAGCCCGCTCTGCGACGGGCAGATTCTCGGCCAGACGGCTAGCCCACAGCGTCAGCCAAACAGCCACCAGTGCCATCAGCCCGACGCACATCTTGAAAACCGAGACTGCCCAAACCCCGACATTCTGGAGGTATTCCCAACTCACGCCAGACCCGAGCAGCGATTGGAACCGAGCGGGCCGAGCGGACAGAAGAACGAGGAACAGAATCCAAACTAGGCCAAGAAATCCTATTTCGGCGTCACGCAATTCGCATCACTGGGTACAGGTTGAAGCGCTCGTCCCAAGATGCATGCCGGCGGGCAAAAAACTCCAGGCGCGCGGCTGAACTCTTGGCGAATTCAGGGTCGTCAGAGAGCTTCTTCTTGAAATCGGCTGTCAGCGCGGGATCTGCTGCCAGATGAGCGTGCGACGTCTTCAGCGACGTAATCTTCCATGTACTCCTTCTTCTCAAAGGCGGCGTTGAACGCTCCCCACGCGGCCAACGAATCCGGCGCCTGCGGTTCGAACAAGGCCATCACCAGCCGCGCCTTGGCCTGCGCGATCGGCACTAACAATGCCCCGGCGCCAAGGTCGCGCGTTTCCGGTTTCCACGCACCTTCAAGTGACAGGTACTGGTGGCCTTCAATCGGTCGCGGGCTGAAACTGACTTTGTCGGCGCGGAAAGTCTCGACCGCAATCTTCAAGAGCGGTACGGACAGGACTCGGAAAGCGATGTCGTGTTGTTTGAACTTTTCCGCGACCCATGCCGAATGCGCGGCGGGCACCAGATAGCCGGCCTGCGGGGCGGTGACGCTAATGCCGGGCCGCACGTCGTCGCGTAGCGGCACTTTCCAGATCTGCGGCTTGCTCTCGTCGTAATGGGTCATCAGCGCGCCAGAGATATCGGAGATCGCGCGGGTGCCGGAGGCGAGTCGCCGATGCGTCGTAAACTCAGGCGATGTGGGCGCTCGCGATGTTTACAATGTTGCGTGGGATTGATGCTCCGCCGGCTCGTACAGTGATAGGCCTCACGATTCGCGCATTTCCGGTACAATTGCCGTTGGGGTAGTCGCGGCCAGAGGAGAGTTGGATGAACTCCACGCGTTCGGTCACTGCAGCACAGAGCGGTGCGTTCGTCGAAATGTTTGAGCTATCGCCGACTGCCGACGGCCCGCTGGTCGGACTGAGGTTCGCCGTAAAGGATTTGATCGACGTGGCGGGGACGTTGACGGGTTGCGGCAATCCAACCTGGCACGATACGCATCCGCCGGCTGCCGTACATGCGGTCTGCGTCGAGCAGTTGTTGGCTGCCGGAGCGCATTGCGCCGGCAAGACGGTGACCGACGAAATGGCCTTCAGTCTGATCGGAGAGAACCACTTTTACGGCACGCCACTGAACCCGGCGGCGCTTGATCGCGTGCCGGGCGGGTCGTCGAGTGGCTCGGCCTCGGCCGTCGCTTGCGGGTTGGTCGATTTCGCCCTTGGGACCGACACGGGCGGCTCGGTACGCGTCCCGGCAAGCAATTGCGGCATCTGGGGGCTGCGACCGTCGCACGGTTTCGTCTCGGTGGCCGGAGTTATGCCGTTTGCTCCGACATTCGACACCGTCGGCATTCTGGCGCGCAGCGCCAATGTGCTTCGACGGTCGGCGGAGGTGCTGTTAGCGGGCGAAGCCAAAATCGGCAGCGAGCGGCCGACTGTTCATCTGTTGGACGATGCATTCGCTCTGGTCGATCCGGATGTTCGCCAAGTTCTGGAACCGGCGATCGAGCGATTGCGGGCATTGTACGGCCAGCGCGTTCAGTCCATTTCACTCGCGCAAATCTTCGGCGACGGACCCGGTCGGCGGTGGGAGGCGTTGCTCGACACTTACTGCGTGCTGCAATGGACGGAGATTCGCAGTTCGCTGGGCGCCTGGATCGCCGCGGAGCGGCCACAGTTCGGGCCGGCGACCGCGGCAAGTTTCAAGCTGGTGTATGATCTCGAACGCCCGCGGGCGCGCGCGGCGATTGAACTTCGAGAAGCGAGTTACCGAGCTCTGCGCCAAGCGATTGGTCCGAACGATCTATTGTGTCTTCCGACGGTCCCCTGTTCCGCGCCCGCGAAGGCGAGCAACGCCCAAGACCGCACCAGCGGTTATTATCGCAAGGCTTTGTCGCTCACCTCGATGGCGGGCATCGGCCGGCTGCCGCAAGTCTCGCTACCGTTGGCGAGCACGGCGAATTCGCCGGTCGGCTTGTCGCTCATCGGCGCCCACGGACAAGACCTGTTCCTGATCGGCGCGGCCGAGGCAATTGGCCCCGCAATTGGAACTAGTGAGAATTAGCGCGGGCTTCTGTCTTAGTTATCCCCTCACCTTAGCACAACGCGCATTGTCAAATGGCGTTCGCACCCTGACGCCCGCTCAGTGCGGGATTTCTTCGAAGAGATCCTTGATCTCCAAGACGTATTCCCATTCGTCGGGGCGAAGCGCGATATCGGCACGCATTGCAAATCCGATTCCCTGCACTCCCTTGCTGGGGTCGCCAGACAATGTATTTACTGCAACGACACGCCCGTATTTGTTTACTAGCGGACCTCCACTATTCCCGTGATTGATTGGGGCACTTGTTTGCAGCATTATGTCCGCGCGCTTTCCGGAGATGATTCCCTGCGTAACGGTGTTGTCCAGACCGAGAGGGTTTCCGATTGCGACAACCTCTTCGCCGACTTTGATCGATTCAAACGACGCGATCGGGGCCAATGTCTGCAATTCTGACGACTCGACCAGCACAATCGCAAGATCGACATCAGGGCTCTTCGCGAGCGCCGCCACTCGCCCCAACACAGTCGTCTTTGAGGTTAGTACGACCCGGCAGCGGCTCGGCAAGGTTGCCCTTGAAATAAAGGAGTTCTCGCCGACGGTCAAAACGTGCTTGTTGGTCAATAGAAGGTGTCGATCGCCGCGGCTGGCGATAACAAAGCCAGTTCCTAGCCCTTCGGAAGTCTCGATGCGGACAACGCTCCGATTGCCGCGTTCGGCAATCCTCTCGATCCAGTCGCTTGGCACGTTCCTTGCGTCTTCGGATGTCGCTTCGATTCGGGCCGGTCGCGTCTCGCCGCCCGCCACCGGTTGAATTACGTCGCTTGCGCTGGGTACCGTATCGAAATCCACCGCCGGATCCGTGTCGGGCGACTCTTTCGATGGCACCGGAGCGACGAGCGGCGGCGTGGAATTGAAATGTGGCACCTCGTCACGACGCGGCATCTTCTTTTCGGACGCGGCGTCGATCGATCCGGCCCAGGAAGCAACAATGACAATGATTCCAACCAGCGCGATTCCCGCCAGCGCGACAAAACCAGGGTCCAAAGGAGCGACTCGCATCGCGCCGCCCGATACTCGATTAACTTTTGCGTCGTGCTCGGCGCGCTCGACATCGGTCATTTCGATGGCCGTTGCGGACGGCAACGGCGGTGGCAGCCGCGTCGCTGTGAAATTGAAAACGCCTGCTACGCGCCTGGCCACGATCCACGAACCCTTTCGCCCTTGCCTAACCTGTGCCTCCGGCTCAAGGCGCCCCTGCCGAGCCATCACCGCCAAGTCGTTCAAGGCCAACGGCCCGACATGACGTGAGCCGCTCAAATAATACCAGTCGCGAGACATCGCCTGATTCGGAATTGGGGTTGCGGTAATACAGCCATCTTGCCTGTGGCGATTCCACTCTCATTGTGGGAGCCGTGAATAGAGCTGTCAATCGAAAGGGCTGAAGCCACAGGGCCTTTGATTTTTTCAATTTGGGAACCGCACAATAGCCCGACGCGCAAGCGAGGGTTTCAGTTTTCCAGGGTAATTCTCTCGCTTGCGCTTCGGGCTAGTGAATGAAGCGGTCGTCGCAAACCTCCTGGTTTGAAAAAGTAAAAGGCCCTGGCTGAAGCCAAACAAGCGCCCATTTTCTCTCGTTGCTTGTTGCCGATCGACTTTTAGACCCTTGACGCGTCCCCCCCTGCCTGCCCTAATGACTGTACTTATGTATTTCTCGCGGGATTCCCCCGCACGCAGCGGACGCGCCCATTCCGCTTCTCTCCGGGCGATCGGAATTGCAGCCGGCCATGAATTCCAACGGCTCAAAACCGCCGCAGCGGATCACTCTGGTGAATCGGGTAACCTGCCCGCATTGCTGGAATGTCTTTCCGCCCGAGCAGGCTCTATGGATTGCCCAGCACCCTGACTTACTCGGCGACCCGCGGCTCGGCGCGGAGCAGCCGCTCCGCTTCTTGCCCACTCGGTTTAATATCGAGGGCGCGGCGATCGACGCGCGGGGGTTTCCCTGTCACGGCTTGGCCTGCCCGAAATGCCATCTGCCGGTGCCGCGGGCGCTGTTCGAGATGCAGCCGATGTTTCTATCGATCCTCGGGGCGCCGGCGTGCGGCAAATCGTATTTCTTGGCGGCGCTCACGTGGCAATTGCGCAACGTGCTGCCCAAGCAATTCTCCCTGACTTTCGGCGATGCCGATCCAATTTCGAATCATCGCCTCCACGAATACGAAGAATTGCAGTTCCTCAATCCCAATGCCAACGCACTTGTCGAATTGAAGAAGACCGAAGAGCAAGGGGATTTGTACGATACCGCACTGTTCGGCGAGCAGCCGGTGAGCTATCCGCGGCCGTTCATGTTCACGCTCCGCCCGGCCGAATTGCATCCGAATTACGGCGCGGCGGGAAAACTCTCGCGAGTGCTTTGCCTCTACGACAACGCCGGCGAGAGCTTCCTGCCCGGCCACGACAAGGCGACCAGCCCCGTCACCCGCCATCTGGCTTTCTCCCGGGCGCTCCTATTCCTTTTCGACCCGACGCAGGATCCGCGCTTCCGCCGCGCCTGCCAGGGCAAGACCAACGATCCGCAAATGCAAGAGCGCTCACAGCGATTGGAGCGCGAGGCGTCCGGTCGGCAGGAGACGATCTTGGCGGAAGCCGCGGAGCGCGTGCGCCGGCCTCTCGACGCGGGCCAAGCACAATCGGCCGCTCATCTTGATCGTGACGAAATACGATTGTTGGTCGAGCTTGCTCGACGATCGTCGCTTGAAAAACCCTTGGGTCGCCAGCACAAAGGGCCCGGTCTCGGCGATGAATCTCGAAGCGATTGAACAAATGTCATCGCGGCTGCGGGCCCTGTTGTGGAAACTCTCGCCAGAAATCGTCTCGGCCGCAGAGAGCTTCGCCGAGCAAGTGTTGTATTTGCCGGTTAGCGCCACGGGCCGCAGCCCGGAAATCGATCCGGCGACTGGAGCAAAGGGTTTTCGCCCGCGCGATATTCATCCGCAATGGGTGGAAGTCCCCCTGCTTTATACGCTCAGCCGCTGGGTCGATGGCTTGGTGCCGCACCTTCGGCCCGGCGCGAGCGCGACGACCGGCGTGCCGGGTTTGAATGCCATGCCGCCGAATATCGCGGGCGCGAAGGGGGCCGCCGCGGGAGGCGCCACTCCGTGAGCCTGGAACTCATCTACACCTCCGCCGCGAAAGGACTCAAGCCGGGCACTCGCGGTTTCTGCACCGTGGCGATGACCCAGGGAATGCCTCCGCAACTGGCCGACCGGCTCGAGTCCCTCAGCGGCTATCGCCAAGTTTTCGGGCCTCAAGATCCGCAAGCCGCGCTTAATCCGGTCGTGCAGAGTCATCTGCGGCTATCGGTCGCCGGACGGAACTATCACATCCTCTCGCGAATCTGCGCGGCGGGCTTGGATTACAGTCAACGGGCCAACAAGTTCGCCTATCACCTGGTGCTTGACGCCAGCGAACTGCCGCCGGCCGGGCCGGCTTGGGCGATTCTGCAATCCGGCCTGATGAAAACGGCGTGGAACGGCGCCCCGCAATTCCTGCCGGCCGGACCTCGCTGCCCGGCGGCCAATGTGGCGCCGGCAATCTGCCGGACGTGGCAGCAGGTTACGGGCGATGCGGGCTGGGGAGGCGCCTTGGCGGAGTCGGCGGTCGAGAAACCGAAGAACCCAGTCACGATCATCTTTCGGCCGGGTCTCGATCCGTTGCCATTGATTGCCGAGTCGCTAGCGCTATTGCCAGCGGAGTTGCGCTGGAATGTGACGTTTTCCACATACCACACCAAGTTGCCTCCCGGCGTGGAGTGCAACTGGCGCTGCGTTTTGCAGGGAAGCCCCGAGTCGAAAGGGACAACCGGATTGGTCATTGATCTCTGCCACCCTTTGGCGGCGGCGCAAGGCGGCGCATTGGTCGTTGCCTCGCGGTCGGGGAAGGTGCCGGCCTCGCCAGTTCCCGCTTCAAGTGGAGCCCCCGACGAGCGGGAATTGGAACTGCTGCTGGAGCCCGTCGATCTCCGCGCCCCGCGCGGCGACGAATGGATTCCCGCACCCATTTCTGCCCCCATCGCGGCGATTGAACCGTTGCCTCCACAGCTTCCGGATGGGGTCTCGCTTTCGCCGTCCATCTCGACCCGACTGCCGCGGCGCAAACCGCGATTAAAACAACCCGCCCGCTGGCCGCTTATCGCCGCTGTCGTGGTGGGTGTGCTAATTCTTGCTGGCGGCGGCGGCGTGCTCTTGCTCGCTCGAAAAGACACAAATGATGCCGGGCGAACGTCAACGGAGCCCGTCAAAGATGGGCGCAAAGAGGTCGACGCAGAATTAGCGAAAAAGCACGAGATTGAACGATTGCACGACGCCCACGCGGAGCGCGCTGCACTGAGGCAGAGTTTCCTGATTAGTGAAGGCTTGGTCGCCTTCCATTTGGGCCAAGCAAAAGTGGCCAAACTCAAGATCAAGGAAGGAATCCCGAAAGCGATCGAAATCTGGGCCGACGTCGTGGTTAACGTAGAAGAGGCTCACCGCACGATCCAACGAATCCGCGAAGCAAGGAAAACAGAAGAAAAACTGCAAGTCGCATTGGCGGACCTTCCGAGCACTGCTTCACTTCCGCCGAAAACCGCGTTCTCGCGAGCGGAAAAAAGGGCGTGGCCGATTCTAATGCGCAGTCTGCCAGAAGTAGATTATGAACTCGGCCTGATCGGTGGCGACTTCCTTACTGGCGGATACCGTCTCTTTCTCCGGGATCGACCACGGAACGAGATATCGCAGTTTTGGGATCTCAATTTGAGTTTGCTTTCGAAAAGTGGTACGAAACTCCAAGAATCTAGGATCGGCGATTTTTCGCTGGATCAGGGAAAACTACAATTTCGCTGGGACGATCGTACCGCAAAGCCCCCAATGGCGGATCAATTGGCGAACTGCGTGCTTCGGGTGAGCGCCAAGCAATCGAGTATTGTGGAAAGCAAGGCGATTGCTCTCAGGAATGCAATCACTCTACCTCCCATTGAATTCGCAGCCGTTCTCAATAATGGCGAGGCCCGGCTTTCCTTCAGACTTGATCCATTGCCTGCACAAAAAGATGCTGTCCCGAGTGCGGAATTATACCTCGTCGGGCGCGACAGCCAAAGCCACTCGATCAAAACTCTTGGCGGTACGGATACCATCATCGTTGATAACCTCATCAAGCTACGCTTGTTGACCGGGTGGGATGAATTAGTAGTCGAGTACGTTGGGGTTCCGTTGAACTGGAGTTTACCAGAAGAGAACCTACTTGCTCGCGTGATAAGGAAGTCGCCCGAGCCGACGCAGGTCAAACGCGCCCAGGTGAAAAGATTCATTGAATTCGTAAATGAGAGGTGCAAGGCAATCGAAAAGCGAAAGAAAGAACTGGAAGAGGAAAAAAGGGACGCGATCGAGGCGCAAAAGAAGGTCGACCTTACGAGCGAGATCACGAAACAAGTTGCCGAAATACACGAGCGAGAAGCGGAACGAAAGGATGCGGAGAGCCTGCTTGGGATCTTGGATGGTCTGGCAAGCCTACAGCTCGGCTACCGCATTACCTTCGCGGTTGCAGGCGATGACCGCAATTACAACGTTGATTTAGTCCGCGCAGGCGACGCGCAGGCGACCGGACGGTAAAAGGCATGGCGACATCGGCCAAGCGGCCGTAAAAGAAGTCACTGCGCGTCGGATGTATTATGCTCGATTACCAGCGAATTGTTGACGACGTGCGGAGTTCCATGTTCTCCAATAGCATGGAAGGCGTCGATTTTCTGCGCTCGGCAGCGGCGGATTATTCAGTTGCCTGCGATGAGGTCAATGAGCGGCTGCGGCGGTGCGGTTCGTTGTTGCGGCAAGGATTGCGGAGCGAGGCAATCCAGCTTGCGGAGATCGAGCCGAATTTGCTCGATCTCGTGGCCACGCTCGATTTCCCCGAACGGTCGCAATGGGAGCAGGTGGTTGCGCATTATGGGATCGTGCCTCCGCCGCCGCTGATGTTCGACGTAGCGGCCGACTTGAACGAGGCCTATGCCGTCGAACAACCGCTTACCGAGTTGCTCCGCCATCATCGCCTGCTGGCCCTCGCCCGCGGGCCGCTCAAGAACCGAATCAACACGCTGCGGAGTCTGATCCAGGCCGATTCAGACAATCAAATCTGGCGAGAGGACTTGCAGACGTTCGAGGCGGAGCGGCTGAAACAACTGCAACACGAAGTGGCCGACGCGGCCCAGGCCGGCGATCTCATGACGCTCGCCTCTCTGCACGACGAATTGCGCGCCGATGGCTGGTCGAGCCTTCCGCCCGCCTCGCTGGTCAGATGGACCGCTGGCGCCAGGCAGAAGCTCGAAGAGCGCGACTTCCGCGCGAATATCGAACGGATCGCGGGAGGGCTGCGTGAGGCCCACGCCGCGCTCGACGCCGACTTGGGACGGCAGAGCCGCGATCAATGGAATGCCTGCGTCAATGGAAGCACATTCGAGCAAGACGACCCGTTCGTCGAGATGGCAACGTCGGCTCTCGCCTGGCTGGCCGAGCAAGACGAATGGCTGGCACGCGAGGCTGAGCATCGAGCGGCCGTGGTTAGTTTGGCAAGCGGTCTCAGCGGCAAAATTGCGCCCGAGGAGTTGCGTCGTCTCCACGCAGCCGCGGTCGCAAACGGATTCCAACTGCCTGAGGAAACGGAGGCCCGCTATCGAGACCGCCTGAACCAACTAATTCACGCGGCCAAACGCCGGCGCATTGCCATCATTTCTGGGATTTGCTTAGGAATCCTGGGCTTGGCGGCGTTGGTATTTTTTGGGATCCAGCGCTATCAACTCGGCCAAGAAATTGATCACCAACGAGATGCGCTTGGCGCGCTCTTGGACAACAGCGACTTGCCGGCGGCGGAGCGACTCCTGGGCCGGCTCAAGGAAAACTCTCCGGCGGTGGCGGCGAACACCGAAATCGCGGAACTCGATCGGCGACTGGAAACAGCGATCCAGAAAGAGACCGACCGCCACAAGTCGTTCGACGGCTACATGCAGGCTGCCAAAGCACGAGGGCCGGACCACCCCGATTATGAGGCGCTGCAACAGGCGACGACCCTGGCCAAGACGAATGCCGAGAAGCTCGTGCTCGATGACTTTAAGCAGGAGATTTCCGCGGCGGAGCGCGCGGCAGCCGAGAAAAGGAATGCCACATTCTTGACCGACCTTGACCCGTTCCGCCCTCGTCTCAAGGGCTTGAAGGAACTGAGCGCGCAACCGAATTCCGACCCCAAGGCATTGCTGGCCGAGATCGATCGCTTCCGCAACGATCTAAACGCGCTGGAACATCGCAGCGGCGATCTGGGAAACGGCGCACAAGGCCAAGCGCAAATCATCCTGACCGAATTGGAAACGATCGAAGCTGCCGTGAAGCTCCGGCGGGAGGAAGAAAAACAGTTGGCCGCCGTTACCGGCGCCATCGGCGACCCGGAGGCGTACAAGGCCGAGCTGACCCACTACCTGCAACAATTCCCTGATTCGCCGCGCGCCGCCGATTTCAAACGAGCGATCGACGAAGAGCCACTCTGGGTCGGCATCGCGAAATGGAATGCACTTTTGACGGCATTCAGACAAACGGACATTACGCAGCTTAAACCCGATGGCGCCAAGGAACTCTTGGCAAAAGCTAGGGAGGTTTTCGCCAAATTCGACGAGTATCCCGCCGCCGACGCAGTCCGCCTGCGGATGGCTTATCTGGAGGGGATCATGCGCCGCGTGGATTCGGAGCAGCAGCGAATCGAGGAGCCGCTCAAACGGCTGTTTGGCGATTCGCTGATTAAAGATTTGTGGATGATCCAAATGGGAGATGGCCGCCGGTTTTACCTGAAGGACAACCCCCATCTTAAAGACTCCGGAATGGCGCCAATAAACTACATCACCGGTTTCGACCTCGTTGAGAAGAAGGCGGGCGTCGACTCCGCAAAGGTCACGTTCAATGGCAGCGCGCCGCAGGTTGGAGTAGCCAAATCGATTCGTCCGATGATTGATGCGCTGAACGACGCGAATTGGGAGCAGACATTCTTCCATATCGTGAAGGCGATCGACGAGAACAAGGAGATCGATCCGATCCTAAAGGTCAACTTGTTGCGACAAACCCTCGAAATCGGCAGCCGCGGCAGCGCGGTCTTCGAACGGGCGTTCGCCAAACATTCTGACGCGCTAAAGGATGCCAATGTCAATCCATTCGCCAATTGGCTCGATCCGAAAGATCCGGACTCTCCCAATCAGCGCGTGCGCGCGGAGCAGGTGCTGAAAGACTTTCCGGACATTGGGGCCGCGGGGAGGGAGACCGCCGACGAATTGAATAAACTCCACCAGCCGCCGGGCAAGATTCGCGTCTGGGTCGGCTGGCTCCGCCGCGGCGCTGCCGGCAATTGGCGTTGCGAGCCAACTTCGCTAAGAGATCAATCGGGCGAACTGTTCGTCGCCGTGAAGAAGGGGATCGGCAATGGAATTACATTCGAGCGCATGGGGACTGTAAAAGACGACATCGCGACGATGGAGATTCCCGCAGGAAGCGGCTGCATTGAGGGAAGCCCGCTGTTTCTCGTCGCGCCGTGATTTTCCAACTGTCAACTTGGAGCCTAACTGAGAGCCGCCGGGGACTGTCCCCCTTTTGCGCAGTCCGCGGAGCAAAATGGGGACTGTCCCCTTTGCCCAGGCGGTTCTCGGATCGGCTCTAACTGGTTTTTGCTGCGAGGTGGCCTGAAATGGAAAGCCAATTGTATATCCGAGTTCGCGGGCGCGTGCTGGGTCCATACGACCAGGAAAAGCTGCAATCCTTGGCCCGCCGCGGGCAACTGAGCCGGATGCACGAATTATCGCCCGACGGCGCGAGCTGGGTCCGGGCGTCGAACTATCCGGAGCTGTTCGTCGGCAATCCGGTCGAGATCCCCAACGACCATCAGGCTGCGGCGGCGGAAGCGACGTCCGCCGCGGCGGTCGCGGGGACTGGTCAGCCACACCAGTATGCGCAGAAACAGCAGTGGCATTACACGAGCGCGGGTGTGCAACGCGGACCGGTGGACTTCACGAACCTGCAACTACTCAGCGCCTCGGGGCAGCTCGGGCCGGACGACTTGGTCTGGTCAGATGGAATGCCGGCCTGGATTCCACCACGACTTGTGCCGGGCCTGGTGAAGGGGGGCGCCACGCCAACCGGCGCGGAACCGTTCGATCCAGAGTTCGCTCGTTCAACTGACAAGGATGAATCCTTGCCGGATCGGCTTTGTCGCTCGGCCCATTCTTCGCGTCCCTGGGTCGTGTTCGTAGCTATTTCTATCTGGATGTACGCCGGACTTGCTACGATCGGTGGAATGTGGATGTTGATCCTTGGTGCACGCGTCCGCGCCACGTCTCTTGTCGCATTTGGAATCTTCAGCCTCATTGGCGCCTTGAACCAAGCGATCCACGGATATCTGCTCGGCGCGTACATCGCGCGGTTGAGAAGCCTCCAATACAGCCCGAAATCGATCGTCCTCGCAAAGGTGCATGATTCGCTGCGGGCGTATTGGATCTACGTGGCGATCAACCTGATTATCGCTCTTGTGTTGATCAGCTTTTTCGTTATTTGGGCCTTCGCGGAGGGTGTGACGCTGCCGGATCGCTTCTTCCAGTGAACTTACCGCGATCTTTAGCAACGAACCAAGACTGCTCCCAAACCAATGGACAAACCATTCGATCCATATCGCGATTGGCTGGGGATTCAGGCCGCGCAGAGGCCGCTTTCCTACTATCAATTATTGCGACTCGGGCCGTTTGAAACTGACGCCGCCGTCATCGCTCGGGCAGCCGATCGGCAAATCGAAACGGTGCGCGCGTTTATCAGCGGTCCGAATTCGCGGCTGGCCCGCCGCACACTGTTCGAGCTGGAGTCAGCAAAGAAATGCCTGCTCGATCCGGCGAGCAAGCGGGCCTACGACGAATCGCTGCGCGGCAGGCGAATCGTGCAACCGTTGAAGGACGGATCCATCGCCACCTCATCTCAACGATCTTTGCAACCGTGGGAAGAAGCCCTGGCTGAATCAGCGGCCACGGCTCATCCGCCTGCAATGCCGCCGGCTTTCCCCAGCGGCGGCGCAGACGCGGAGTTGTATCACAAATGGCTGGGAATTCCGGTGAGCGAACAGCCGGCAAACCATTATCGTCTGCTCGGGATTGCGGACCTTGAATCCGATTCGGATGTCATCGCATCGGCAGCCGATCGGCAAATGGCCCACGTGCGCACATTCCAAATTGGGCAACATTCGGCCGCGTCCCAACGGATCCTGAACGAAATCGCCGGCGCCAGGCTTTGCCTGCTCAACGAGAAAAGGAAGACGGAGTACGACATTGTGCTGCGGACGAGATTGGCCTCGCAGGCATTGGGGATCCCAGTTAAGGCTGATCCAAATGCACTACGACGAACCGATAAAGCTAATCCAAAAACACCACGACGAGCCGAATCAAAGACGCGGCTGATCGTCGCGTGCGCGGCGTGCGGCTGTCTCGCGGCGGCGGCGGTTGTTTTCGTCATCGCCAGTATCTTCAACCGGACCGAACCGGCTGTCTCGGCTGATGCAAAGCCAAAGCCTGAGCCGGAGGTCGTTATCCAGCGCCCGACCACAATACCAAGCCAATCGCCCCCGCCGCAGCGAGAACGAGTCGTCGATCAGAACGGCGCGAACGCGGCATTCGGTGGTTATTCGGGATTCGGCGGTCCCGTTGCCGCAACTCGGCCGCGCGAAATCCACGGGCAAGCTGTGCCGCCCGCGCCGGACGGTAGTGCGGCGGAGACCAGCGACGGGGACGCTCGAACTCAATGGATCAACGAGAGTTACCACATTACCCTCCGCCATTTGCAAGGCAAAAAGTGGGCCGAGTTTGATTCGACGGGACATCTGTGGGCTCAGTACGAAGAGACAGGACGCACCAAAGATTACATTGAACTATTCCGCCAGGATCGCCAGCAGAAGCAGCGAGTCCTCTCCGACAGGACGGAATTGTTTCAGAACGGCAAATGGGAATGGGTGGCCACCGGCAGTTGGGCCGCGGCGCCGCAAGAAACCGCGCGCACCACGTCTCTTCAAAGCACTAGCAACCCTTCAGCAAACGAGACGCTTTCGGACGTCATTGAAAGAGTCGAGAAGTCGGTGGTCCGCATTAACGTGACGGGGCGCGGCTTGACTGCAACCGGCAGCGGTTTTATCGCCGGCGATGGCGACACCGTCGTCACCAACTATCACGTCATCGAGAACGCGCTCGACGCCGAAGTTGAGTTTCAAGACGGCGAGCGCGTGAAGGTTGTCGGCTATGCGGCCGTCGAGCCCCGAAAGGACATTGCAATCCTGCGCTTGGCGTCTTCAGTCGCACAGCGCCATATTCCGCAGGTCCTTGCAGCACAACTTCCAAGGCAAGGCGACCACGTTTGCTCAATCGGCGCGCCGCGGGGTCTGTCGTTCAGCGCGTCCGACGGAATCGTCAGCGCAGTCCGTAAAGGGAGCGAGTTCGTCCAAGATCAATGGATGGCAGCTAATTACGATCGCGACATGACCTGGATTCAGACGACAGCGCCAATTTCGCCAGGAAACAGCGGCGGCCCGCTCATCTCGGCCGCGGGCGAGATCGTCGCCATGAACACGTGGTGCCGCACCGACGGGCAGAATCTGAATTTCGGCGTATCGACGACCGACATCGCCCAATTGCTGAATCAGCGGAGCAATGCCGTCCAACTGCTTACGACGTTGCCCAGAAAGTCAGCGCCCGAGAATGAATCCCCTTCGATCCGCAAGCCGGACGAACGAATCGTGTTGCCGTCTGGCAAAGTCGTCGATATCAAGACGGATTTCCTGGATGAATTGAACCAGCGGCTTGGCAGCGGCACTTTTTTTCCAACCGGCCGCATCGTGGCGAATCTCAATTATGACAGCGGGAAACCATTCGCCCACGCATCTCAGGAGCGCGGAACTCTTCAAGGGCCAACGCTGGCGTTATTTGAGACGGGGAAACCATCAATCGTCGCCGTGTACGTGGATGGCTCGCTCAATGCGACTCTGCTGACTTGGAACGAGAACGGCCAACGAAGCCTGTTTGGACACTACCGAAAGGGCGAGAAAGACGGCGTGTTTTGCTTGTTTGGCGCAAATGACAAACTTTGGCTCATTCAAGTGTATAAGCTCGGCAAACTTCAATCATCGCACATCGTCGAAGATAACGTCATCGTTAAGAGTTTTGAAGCGGATTCAAACGCCACAAGGGATCCGATGCTCGTCACTGCGACATCGGAACTTGAATCGACCTTCTCGAAATTCAAGGAACACGAACGCAAGCTGAAGAAGGCAGTCGCCGATTGGGACGAAAAGCGGCGACGCGCTCTAGCAGCCGAGAATGCAATCGCGGCACGCCAAAACATAATGGATCGCGAAAGCACGCGCCGAGCGAATTCCGGCGCTGTTATCGGTGTGCTTCGTGAGGCTTCGGGCCTTGGTCCTTGACCAGCTTCGTCCAAGCGGAGCTATCGCCGGAAGTGGCAGTGCGTCAAGCGTGTGTGATCGCGGCGCTTTCGACAACATGACCTGGCGCTCAGCCTCCGTTGACGACGGCGGCGGCTGCGCGCTGATCAGCGACTATGAAAGCTGAATCCGCTCAGGCCGACTCGGCTCGACGGCGGTACTGACGGAGCGGCAGGCGTTCGTGGCCGCACTGGTCGGCAAGCCATGCACTTGCGTAAACAACGCCATCAACGAATGCCATCGGCTCGCTGAAGAGAGCCGTTGCAATTCCTTGATCGCGTTTTCCGACCATAATCGGAGACTGTGTAAGAACTTAAAGCGATCGAACCCGCTCTGGGATTCTGAGCAGGGCGGCTATATATCTAGGCTGCGGTCGGCACGAGGCACCCGGGCGGCCCGCCTTAGCGCCGGGGACGTACACGTTGAGCGACTGGCGCAGACCGGTTGGTCGCGAACGACAGGTTCGGGGACTGCACGCTGGGCTCTCGGCGATTGGCGAGCCACCCAGCGCAGCGAGGACGGCTCGCCCGAGCCGTGCCGTCAAGTTGCGGTACGGGCGGTCCGCGACCGCCCGCTGCTTTGGTCGATAATCGGTGATATTGGAGGCCGACGCAAGAAATCCGGCCGATTTCCGCTGTCGCGCCAGCGACGTCGGCCGATCCGACCCAAGCGCATAAAAATGGGGATGGATCGCTCCATCCCCACTCGCTCGCCCAACCCGCTCACTCGACGACTTCAGTGATGACGCCCGAACCGACCGTCCTGCCGCCTTCCCGGATGGCAAAGTGGCTTCCCACGTCGAGCGCCACATCCTTGTCCAAGTCGACCAGCACGGCGGCATTGTCGCCGGGCATGACCATTTTGCTTCCTTGCGGCAGCCCAATCGTGCCCGTGGCCCCGAGACGGATTGTTGCGGCGTAGGCAGCCTGCAGATAGAATCGCGCCCAAGGTCATTTCGATAGCCCTTCAGTCCGCCGTGTGGATCGGAGTCCAACGCGTCGCGACTCCCAGTTGGCGTTTTCCAACTTAGTCGGTTTTGAATTCGCTCGACTGCCGATGGCACGACATGCTCCATCGTTTGCCGCCGCTGCTTGTTTGGCGCTCCTGGAATTCGCGGTGCTGGGAATTCCCGTGAGAGCAGAGCACCCCGCCGCCGCGGATCAACGGCCCGCGCTCGGCGCGAAGCTGACGGGCAAGCAAGTCGCGGCCTTTGCAGAATTGGCGCTCGCGGGACTGGATAAAGAGTATCCCAACAAGCCGCAGCACGTGATGACGGGGCCGGAATCCAAGCTGAGCCCGCGCGAGCTGCACCCCGCGTTTTTCGGCTGCTTTGACTGGCACAGTAGCGTGCACGGGCACTGGATGCTGGTCCGGTTGCTGAAGCTCTATCCGGATCACGCCGCGGCTGAGGAGATTCGCGGGCGGCTCGACGCCCATTTCAGCCGCGCATCACTCCAGCGCGAAGCCGATTACTTCACCGTCAAGGAAAACTTGTCGTTCGAGCGGATGTACGGCTGGGCCTGGTGCCTGCGGTTGGCGGCCGAGCTGCACGCCTGGGACGATCCGCAAGCGCGGCAGTGGCGGGACAACATTCGGCCGCTGGAGAGCAAGCTCGTCGAGCTAACAATGGCCTACCTGCCAAAGCTGAGCTTCCCCGTTCGCACCGGCGTCCATCCGGACACGGCGTTCGCACTGGCTCAGACGCTCGACTATGCTCAGACCGTGGGCAACAAAGCGTTGGCTGATCTGGTTAGCCGGCGGAGCCGTGACTATTACCTTGACGACACGAAGTACAACGATGACTACGAGCCATCCGGCGAAGACTTTTTCTCCCCGGCGCTCAACGAGGCCGACCTGATGCGCCGCGTGCTTAAACCGGATGAATTCGCATCGTGGCTCGACCGCTTCTTGCCCGGCTTGGGTGACGGCTCGGCGAAACGGCTGCTGGCGCCGGTTGAGGTTAGCGACGTCGCCGATCCGAAGCTCGTGCATCTCGCCGGCTTGAATCTGTCGCGAGCCTGGACGCTCGCCGGCATCGCTCGCGGCCTTCCCGTCCAGGATCTGCGAGTGAAACGTCTCGAAGAGGCCGCTGCAAAGCACGCCGAAAAGGGACTGGGGTACGTCTTTAGCGGTCACTACGAGGGCGAGCATTGGTTGGCCACGTTTGCGATCTACGCCCTCGCGGAGGGTGGGACCGATTCTCATTCTTCAACCGCTCGCTGAGGCCAATACCGTACGGTGCGCCGCGGGCGGCGACTTGGGCAAATACATCACGCTTGTGACGCTCACACTTGCAGACCGTCGTGCTCAATGCCAGGCCTTTGGAAACAATGAACCGTGCGAAGCGTCGAGTTTCCGCTGGCCGACGAGCTGTCTCCGCCCGGCAGCTAAGCTGCGGCGGTCGATCCAACGAATGGCACGTAATTCTCGTTAACTCTCGACGCAGCAAGCCCTAAGCATTGCTAGCCCCATGCGAATCGGGGACGCGACGATTTTACATTTGGTCTTGCGAAATCAACTTGTCCGAACGCCAAGCGATTTCTGCCTCGGCTGTCCATTTTCGAATCGTGCTGCGATAGCAATGCTTACCTGTTATGGAGAAGGATCTTGCGGAGATTTACGTGCCATTCGTCGATCCAACCGCCGCAGGTTAGGTTTCGCCAAAAAGATGGCTATTCTCGGCGCGCCATCACTGGCCATTCATCAGCCAACGCCGGTTGGTTGATTATGACAGGCACGCTCTCAGGGGCAATATTGCCCGTCGACAACAACCCGGATCAGTCCGGCAGTCCGGCGAGATTCTTCAATTCCATGTAGGCGAAAGCTACAATGAAACCAGACCTACACAACGGCGATTCACCCGTTGATATCGAGCTCGATGCAGCGCAACGACGAGTTCTCCGAGCTATTCGAACGTGTTCGCGGGGGGGATGCGGACGCGGCCTGCGTCATCGTCCGGCGATACGAATCGGCGATTCGGGTCGCCGTTCGCTCGCGGTTGCTCGATCCGGCCCTCAAGAGTCAGCTCGATTCGATGGATGTCTGCCAGTCGGTGCTGATCAGCTTTTTCATTCGCGCGGCCGCCGGAGCGTTCGACCTGCACGAGCCGAGGCAACTTGTCGCCCTGCTGTTGAAGATGGCGCAGAACAAACTGGCGGTGCAGGTCCGCAATCAGCATCGCCAACGTCGCGATATCCGCCGCGCCGGCGGCTGGGTCGGCCAGTTGGAAGGATTGGCGTCGCCGGCGCCGGGTCCGATCCGGCACGCCGCCGGCAAGGAACTCCTCGATCGGGCGCTGGGAATGATGTCGCCAGAAATTCGCGGCATGGCCGAGCAGCGGATGCGCGGCGAGTCTTGGTCGATGATCGCCTCGCATTTCGGCGGCAGCGCGGACGCCCGGCGGAAGCAGTATGAACGGGCCGTGGCCCAGATCGCCGACTCCTTGGACGCCTCGAACCTCGAAGGGTAATCGATCGTGGCCGCGGATGCCCAAACCGATCTGTCGCACGCGGCTGCCTCGCTCAACGCCGCCATTTCGAGCGTGCGAGAGTTCCCACGCTCCGTGTGGATGGAACTGCTGCGCCGCGACCAGTGTGAGCGGTGGCGCAGCGGGCGGCGGACGCCCGTCGAGATCTATATCGATCTGCTGCCCGAGCTGAGCGCCGATCGCGAGGACATCCTGATCTTGATCAGTGGCGAAGTGCAGTTGCGCCGCGAGATCGGCGAGGCCTGCACGCTGCGCGAATATCAGACCCGATTTCCGGAACTCGCCGACGACATCGCGCTGCAGTTCGACCTCGATCCCTACTTTTCCCAGCGAAACGACTCCAGCGACACGGGGCGCGGACGATCGGGATTCAGTAACGCCGATTTGCCCGGCTACGAAATCTTCCGGGAACTCGGCCGCGGGGCTTCCGGTGTGATCTATCTTGCTCGGCGGATTTCGCTCGATCGCCTGGTCGCCGTGAAGGCGATTCCGTTGTCGGCGGGCGACCCGCACCGATTGAGCCGTCAGCGTCGAGAGGCCTCAATTCTCTCTAGGCTTCAGCATCCCCACGTCGTCCAGATTTACGATGTGATCGAAACCCCCGGAATGCTGTATTTGATTATCGAATATGTGAATGGACCGACGCTGACTGAATCGACGACGGGAAGCCCGCAGCCGCCGCAGGCGGCCGCGCGGCTTGTGCTGACGTTGGCCGAGGCGATTCACGTCGTGCACGAGGCAGGAGTGCTCCACCGCGATTTGAAGCCGTCCAACATTCTCTTGACGTCCGCGGGCGAACCGAAGATCACCGATTTCGGGCTGGCCAAGCTGCTTTCAAACGACAGCCAATTGACGACAGACAATTGCCTGCTCGGAACGCCTTGCTACATGCCGCCGGAGCAGGCTTCGGGCAGCGCTGGTGAATGCAGGCGAGAAGGGGACGTGTATTCGCTCGGGGCGATTCTCTATGAGCTGTTGACCGGTCGCCCGCCATTTCGCGGCGTGACGGTCCTCGACACGCTCAGCTTGATCCGTGACCGTGAGCCGGTTGCATGCCGGGCGTCGCAGCCTCAAACTCCGCGGGATCTCGAGACGATTTGCTTGAAGTGCCTGGCCAAAGCGCCGCAAGAGCGTTACGAGACGGCTGCCGCCTTGGCCGACGACCTGAGTCGGTTTCTGGACGGCGCTGCAATCAAGGCCCGCCCGCCGTCGCGGATCGAGACAGCCGTGCGGTGGTGCCGACGTCGGCCGGCGATCGCCGGTTTGGGCGCAGGCCTGCTGGTGGCAATCTTGGCCGGGTTCGGCGGAATCCTTTGGCAGTGGAACCGGGCGGAAACGGAACGGCAACTTGCCGACCAACAGTCCGTCGAGATTCAACGAACCGCCGAACGACTGCGAACCGCGCTGGTGCTCGTCGAGCGGGGGCACACCTTCCGAAGTTGGCGCCGCTGGGACGATGCCGTCGATGCGCTTGATGAAGCGATCCGCCTATGTCCCGAACTCCGCTCAGCCTGGGAGGAGCGAGGATCGCTCTTCACCGAAATGGGCCTGTGGGATTATGCGCTTGCGGACCGGCGACAGGCTTTCGAACTCAACGAACCGGCGCTAGCAGTCGATTGGTGGTCGCTGGCCGTGCTCATGGTCGAGGAACATGATCAGGAGGGCTATCGCCGGTTATGCGCCCGAATGGGTGAGCGGTTTTCGGGCTACAGCGACCAGAATGCAACCGACTGCATTCGGGCGGAGTGCTTGCTGCCGGGTGTCGGCATCGATTACGGCCACGCTGAAGAACGGCTGCGGGCAACGCCGACCCATGGCTACGACCCGCTTTCGCTGTACGTGCGAGGGTTGGTCCAACTTCGCGCGGGGAAACTGGACTCGGCAGCGTCGAGCTGCCTGGAATCACTGCAACTCGGCACCGACTGGAAAGAGCGGGCATTGAATTACCCGCTCCTCGCACTGGCGAACGCGAAACGCGGCGCGGCCGGCGAAGCACGCGCTGAATTGGAGAATGCAACATCCGCAAGAGAACATTGGATTCAAGATTTGTACACAAGCGGCGACACGAACTGGATCGGAGACAAAGGCATGTCGGCCGAATGGGGAGTCTCGCCGTCGGCATGGCTCGAATACAACCATTTGTACGATGAGGCGCGGAGCGAGTTGCACCAACCGCCGGCGAACGACGATGTCCGACTGATTGTTCTTCGGGCACGCGCGCTGGCCGCGATCGACCGATCCGACGCGGCCGATGCGAGTTACCGGCGGGCCATTGCGCTGGACCCTGGCAACGAGTTCGTTCGCGCGGAGCGCCAGCGATGCGAGGCCTATCGGCGGGTCAAGGAAGGGGACTTTGCTCGCGGAGCCGACGAGTTTGCCGCTGCGATCAAAACTGAGCCGACTGACGTGCGGCTTTGGGTCAATTCGGCTCACGCGCACCTGGCAGCCGGGATGATCGACGAATATCGCCGGGACTGCCGTGAAATGTTACGCCGGTTTCGCGTCACAAAGAATCCCGCAGACGCCGACCTGGTCGTCTGGAGCTGCGTGGCGCGTCCCGATGCGTTGCCGAGCATGGAGGAATTGCTTCCGCTGGCGGACCTTTCCGCGGCTGCCTATCCGGGAGCGGCGCGGACTCGAGGGGCAGCGCTCGTCCGCGCCGGCCGTTGCGAAGAAGCGCTTCGGGAGTTCGACAAAGCAGCCCGATTCAATATCCCCAATCCGTCCGTCATGTGCCTGCAAGCAATCGCCGGCTGTCGGCTCGGACAGATTGCATTGGCGCGAGAGCACTTGGACGCCGCGAGCCGCTGGATCGCGGAGGCCGATCGCCGGACACTGCCCGATATCGACATGCCAAAGCCGTGTTGGGGCAATCTCGTCTGGTATGATCACCAGGACGCGCTTCGTCTGCTCGACGAAGCGAACCGGCTGCTTGCCAATCCGTCGTTGGCCAAATAGCGCCCACCCACGGAACTTGGTGCGAGATGCTGGACGGCAGAGCGGGATGTTCGGCTACAAACGGCATCCAGACGACACATCTCGGATTGCGAGAAGTGACCGCTTGCGACGGAGACCAACAACTGCACTGCAGCAAATCAAGGCGACGCCCCCTAGAGCAAACGTCGACGGCTCGGGAGTCGCTGCGGGAACCGTGAGTGGAGCGGAGATTGCGTACAGGAAGAGCTGAGTACTCTGAGGCTGACCGGCATGGAGGAGCCAACCAGGGGATCCAATAAAAGGGTCGCCGTAAGCTGAAATACTGCCGGCGCCACGGCTGACGCCGAGATTGTTAACTGTTCCCAATCCGATTGGCACAAAGAGGTTGCCGGTTGTAAAGGCCTCGGTGCCGTTCCCCTGTGTTCCTGTCCAAACGGCCGGATTTTGTGTGGGTGCCGGAAGGGGAGACACGCCTAGCAAGTCGTGAATAATCTGAACGTTTGCACCGGCAAAGAGAGACGAGTCGAGATTGGTCGGGGTGACCAAAGAGTTCCCTTGGGCATCGAAGACCGGAATGTTATAGATGCCGATGTTGTCAATCGCATTCTTCGAGTCAGTGGATGCGATTGCAGAGAATGTCACCTGGGCGCCGCCGTAAACGACTTGACTGCCCCCGTTTTGGTTGATCGCGTCTTGATTCACAAAACTGTTGTAATGGTTGATGTCGTTGCTTGTCGCCGGGTCGGTTCCATCCGTGACGAACGCCACCCGGAATTCATCGCCAGGATGCAGTCCGGACGGTGTAGTGATGACAACGCCCGCCTCGGATCGCGACACGGCGGCGAGCGAAGCTGCGGCCAAGACAAGCGCGACATGCTGTCCTCGACGCCTCAACGCTCGTTGTCGGCCGGCCCACCCGACAAGTGCCATTCCGCCAACGACGATTAGGAGCAGGCCGGATGGCTCGGGCACCGCGCCGGGATTCAAAGGCGCCGCCGGGCTGGCGAGGGAATCGCCGTCCGGCGGATTGACGAGCCCGACGTCGATACCGAGTGGTGGTTCCTGAACTACCGCCTCCGGTGCCGCCGGATTGATCAACGGATTGCCTGATGAGTCACTGGCGTCGATCGTCACGAGGCCGTGGCTCGTCGCCGCGCCGCCAATGACCAATGCCGACTGAATGATGTGATTGGCCGTGAGATCGCTGCCGTCGCTGATTTGCGTCGTGCCCGCGCCGTCGATATCGCCCACCTGCTGATTCGTGCCGGAGACGAGAACGCCGGCGGCGGCGGAACTGTTGTTGACGACGTTCGCTCGGTTCGTACCTGACGAGAGCGCGGAAACGGAGCCGGCAAGTTCGAGCGTTCCGAAGCTGGCCACTCTCGCCGACACGCCAGCTCCGACCGTCGCCGTGCCGCTGATGGCCTTGAACCGCAGCGTGCCGGAGTCGCCGATCGCTAGCGAACTGGAATTGCCGAGCGAAGGAGCGCCATCGACCTCCAGCACTCCGCTCCCGGCCTTGCCAAACGCGGCCCCTGGAGCGTTGACCAACGGCGCCATCGGGACATTGCCGCTGGACCCGCCGGCGAAGGTCACGGTGGTATCGATCACATTGAACGTGCCTGTGCCTGTGTTGGTCACCGGCCCGGTGAAGATGGCCGGATTGTAGGCGACGGTGATTGTCTTGCCGTTCTCGTTGGTGACCGGCCCGTTGATGGTCGTTGTCCCTCCGGTGAAGGTGATGCTGCCGTTGTTGTCGAGGCCCATGCCGCCGGTGCGAAAGATTCCCCAGCCGCTGATCTGGCCGGTGTTATTCAGCGGATGGTTGTTGTTGTCAAACGTCCCGCCCGTGAGATTGATGATGCCGGCATTAGCGGCCAAGCCGCCGGTGACCAGGAGCTTGGCGCCGGAGCCGGCAGTGAGCAGGCCGGCGGCTGAATTCGTCAACGTCCCGCCGAACGAGAGCGTGCCGCCGAGGGCCTCGATCGTCCCCGTATTGGCGACCGCGCTAGTGACGAGTCCGAAGCCCTCCAGAGCGCTGTGGTTGGCGATCGCGCCGCCGCCAAGACGCGCGGTGGCGTCGGAAAGCGAGATGAGTCCATTGTTCGTCCAAGCGCCGGTAATGCTCAACGAATTCCCGGCAGCCACATGGACAGTGCCGTCTACGTTGTTAACGAGCGCGCCGGTGATGTTTCCGTTGCCCTCGACGAGACCGTCGTTTGTAATCCCGCCGGCGAGCGACATGACGCCGCTGACCGACACCGTTCCGAAGTTGGCCAGCGGCGAAGTGACGGTGCCGTCCCCTTGGATCGTGCCGCCGAATTCGTTCGTAAGCGGGCCGTCGCCGGCGACGGTGCCGCCGGTGAGCGTGAGCAGGGCGAGATTGTCGAAACCGTCGCCGTTGGCGGTGACGGTTTGCCCTGTGGCGACAGTCATGGCCGTGTCGTTCTCGATCCCATTGCCCGCCGTGAAGTTCGGGCCGAGATTGACAGTTCCCTGATTGAGCAGCTTGCCGTTGAACACGCCGCTTTGATAGTTGAATACGCCCTGGTTTTGGAGCGTGCCGTTCACCGTGCCGCCGGCCTGCGTGATCGAGGCGGCATAGAGCGTGCTGCCGGCATCTTGTTCGATCGTGCCCGTCGGGCTGATCGTGAGCGTTCCAGTGACGTAGTTCGACCCGCCGGCGCTGACGGTCAAGGAGAACAGCCCTGTCCCGCCCAGAGTTTCGTTTCCAGTCACCATCAGCGTCTGCCCGCCGCCAAGCGAAAGCGCGGGCCCGAAGTCATTAGCGATTGAGCTGCCCGCCTCGCCCGACGAATCGAAGACAACGTTGGTTGTGATATTGAGCGTGCCGGACGTCCAATTGAAAAGCGACGGATTTGAAAACAACCCAAGGGAAGGCGTGTTGATCTGTCCGCCGCTCAAATTCAGGGCCGTGCCCGCGGTCGGGCCGACAAGGATCCCGGAGTTGCCGACGGTGAGCACGCCAGTACCGCTGACCGCCAGCACGCCCGGGCTATTGAGGCCAACAAACACATTGGGGCTGCTGACGAAGCCGCCGCTCAGGTTATAAGCGCCTGGTGACCCCCCTAACCCGTTGCCGATCGCCAGACCGACTGGACCGACGATATTGGAGCCGCCATCCTGGTTGAACGTCCCGGAACCGTGAGAACTGCCGATGGACTCGCTGGATGCGGTGAGCAGACCGCCATGAAGGAAATACACGCCGTTCGCCCCGCTCCCAATGCCGATCTCAAGAAATGTCAGACTGTTCGTACCGCCGGACTGAATAAACGTTCCTGCACTGCCGTCCCCGACGGCGATGTGCTCGCCGCTGTTGCTGATCAACGTGCCGGTGCTCGTCAGCGTGCCGGCGCTCAGGATATAGGTGCCGCTGGAGTTACTGTTGTAGCCCAGGTAAAGCAGGTTGTTGGTGCCGAGCGAGTTGGTTCCACCACTTTGGGTGAACGTCCCCGTGCCGCTGTAACCAACGATCTCGCCCGTGTTGCCCGCGGCAACGAGCGACCCGGTTCCACTGAGGTTGTAGTACCCGTTGTCGGTTGGATTCAGGCCCAGGTAGAGGGCGGTGCCGTTGACCGTGTTCACGCCGCCGCTCTGGTTGAATTTGCCGCTGCCGTTGCCAGCCGACCAGCCGACGTATTCGAAGGCGGACGTCAGATTATTAGCCGACATGGAGAACGTCGCCGTGTCGGTCGGCATCCCCCCGGTCAAATCGACCGAGAGAAACGCGAGCGTGACGGCGGGGCCGGTGTAGTCGTAGGTGATCGTGCGGCTGACACCGTCGGTGTTAAGGACGTTCGCCGTGTCGCCTCCCGCCGGCACTCCCGCCGGAGACCAATTGCCCGCCACGCTCCAATTGCCGTCAAGCGCGTTCCAGGCTCGCGTCGTCGCCAGGGACGGCCTGATGAGCGACAGTACGATTGCAACCGCGACGACAACCGAGCCGAGAGCTTTGCAGCGACGTGCGGGAAGCCATCGGCGAACGATGCGCAGGTCCATTTTCCACCCGCTGGCTGGGCCGCAGAATGAACATCAGCGATGCCTCACTTTCTTAATAACCGTTTGGGCGGCGCACGGACGCGATTAATTCAAAAGTTTTTCGAAGACGCTCCGCCGGTCCCAGGTCGAGCGGCGGCATCGACGGCGCTAGAACCACGCAAGTCAATTCCGGCAGTGATCTTACGGCCAGTCAAATCGTTCAATCGGTGCTCGGGATTGGCGGCACATCGCCCAGCCGCGGCTGCGTGACTATCGACGCCAGCGACGCCTCGGGCAATCCGCTGTTCGCCTCCCCTGCGAGTCTGTTCGGCGGCGATCCGAGTTCGGGTGGACTGGCCTTGGCGACTTCAGTGGCGCCCAGCGGTCCCTTCGAAGCGGGCGACACGAGTTCCGCAAGCTTGAGCACCGCATCGACCGACAGCGCCAATGTGGCTGTTCTGGCAATTGGGAAATCCGTCGGGAGCGACAATTCTGCGCCGGTGCCCGAACCATCCACGCTCCTGCTGGCGCTTTTTGCGGTATTAGGTGTTGTCAGCACCCAATTCGCGCGACACCATTTCCGATGTAAAACAGTCTGATCCCGCTTGGTCGCGACGCTCTACTCTTGGGTGGTTGGCTCGGCGCTCTAGGCTGCGTTCCTGTCATCGGTCTAACCTGCGGCGGTCCCCCCGACGAATGGCACGTATTTCTTCTGGAAGCTCTTGGCTGGAAATGACATAGGCAAAAAAGCCTCACTTGCGTAGATGGGGGTTTGTCGTCACACCCATCACCGGCAAGGAGGCCAAGGATGCGATATTTTAACCAAGGACGGTTTCGCCAACAGGTGAGATTCTTACAGCATCAGTTTCTCCTGGACGGGAATCTTCCCTTCAGCGATATTCTGTCAACGGAGCTGATCCAGCAAGCATTGACAGCACTTCAGGTGGGGGTGATCGATTGCGTCTACACGCCGCTGGTCACCCTGTGTGTGTTTCTGGGTCAGGTGCTGAGCGCCGATCACTCCTGCCGCGCGGCCGTGACGCGCCTGATCGCGTATCGCGTTGCGAGAAAAGAAAGGCCATGCTCGGCAGAAACCGGCGCGTACTGTCAGTCCCGCAAGCGGCTGCCAGAAGAGTTCTTCTCGCAGCTCGCGCGGCAGACGGGACGCCAGCTCGATGCCAAGGCGAAATCGGATTGGCTGTAGAAGAATCGACGTGTTCACATCTTCGACGGCGCGACCGTCTCGATGCCCGACACGGCCGCAAATCAACGGGCCTATCCCCAACCGCCACAGCAAAAACCCGGCCTGGGATTTCCCCTGGCCCGCATCGCGGTCATCTTTTCCCTAGCGTGCGGCGCGGTGCTCGACGTGGGGATCTGTCGTTACGCCGGCAAAGGCCAAAGCGAGTTGGCCCTGCTGCGTCAAATGTGGTCGATCTTTCAGCCTGGCGACATCATGCTGGCCGATCGCTTGATGTGCGCGTGGACAGAACTGGTGATGCTCAAGCAGCGCGACGTGGACAGTGTGTGTCGTTTTAACTCAGCCAACCGCAAGACCGACTTTCGTCGAGGAAAGCGTTTGGGGACAGACGATCATATTGTCACGTGGTTCAAGCCCACCAAGCCGCGGTCAATCGATCGGCAGACCTACAACACGCTTCCCGAATCGTTGACGATCCGAGAATGTCGCGTGCCCAGTGCCCAACCCGGCTTTCGGGTGAAGGTCGTCGTGATTGCCACCACGCTCTTGGATCACATCGCGTATCCGCCGTCCAAACTGGCGGAACTGTATCTCGCCAGGTGGAATGCCGAAGTCTACCAGCCGGAATACCCATCAAGCACGAGCTTGTATCAGCTCACCGCTTGAGATTAAAGTGTCCGCTAGCGCGTTGTTGAAGCTGGCATGCTGGTATTGCCAGCGGGCGTCTAACAGCA
>DASZFO010000239.1 GCA_035939775.1 Pirellulales bacterium
GTCGAACCAGGCGCCGCCGCGAAGCACGTGGTAGGAGCCGGTGGCGGGACCCTGCGGGTCGTCCGTCGGCGAATTGGCGTAATAGTCTTGGCCGTACCAGTCTTGGCACCACTCTTCGACGTTGCCGGACATGTCGTACAGGCCGAACGCGTTCGGTCTCTTTTGACCCACTCGATTCGTGCGCGGCTTGCTGTCCCCCTGGGTCGCCAGATTACCATACCAACCCGCTTCGCTCAGGGCGTTGGTTCCTTCAACCGCCCGTGCAGCTGTGCCCTACTGCTAATCTTGGCCGTTAGCTGACGGTTTATTCGTGGAGGAACAGGCTCAGTTTGCATGGCGGCATTATCCTCGACCGCGGGCAACCGGAGCAAGGGATGCGGTGGGCGGCGGCATCGCCAACCGCGCGATGCGGTTGGGAAGGACGATCGTGGCACCGAGGTTCCGCCACGACGCCATTCAAGGCCATCTCTCGGACGACTGGAACCGCAGCAGGGCCGGTGCTACGTTCCGACCGCGTCTGCCGAACTCGGGAGTCAACCTTGGGCTTTAGCGGAATCTGACGCGTGCCAGGGCCGTCAAATCGCAAATCGGACAATAACGGACACGAGTGGACAAGTTTACCAGCGGATCGTGCTTGATCCACAACGGTCTTACGCGAGATAGCATCTACTTCTCCGAGTTAGCCCACACCCGCACGCTTCTTTCGCGTCTGTGGTCGCAGGCAGCCGAGCGCGGAAAGGCCGAGCAGGGCCAGCAGCAGCGTCGTGGGTTCGGGGACGGCCGTCGGATCAGCGCCTGGGCCGGCCGGAATCGGATCGCCACTGAAGCCCTCGGCACTCGGCGGATCCAAGCTCGAAGAACTCGGCGCGCCGGAGGCGAAGGGAGCGCTCGGCTGCAACGAGCCCGCCAGCGCGAAACCGCTGGATTGACCGAGCGGATTGCCCGAGGAGTCCGAAGCGTCGATCGTCACGAGGCCGGGGTTGCCGGCCGTGCCACCGATCATCAGCGCGCTTTGAACAATGTGATTGGCCATGAGATCGCTTCCCGCGTTGACCTGCGTCGTGCCGGAACCGTCGATGTTTCCAACCTGTTGATGCGTGCCCGAGACGAGCAGACCAGGGAGGTTGCTGCTATTTGTGATGTTCGCGCGGTTGGAGCCGGACGACAAGGCTGAGATTTCCGCGGCCAGTTCCAAGGTCGCGCCGGTCGATACAGCCGCCGTCACTCCTGTGCCGATCGTTGCCGCGCCGGTGACGAAGTTGAATCGCAGTTTACCGCCGTTGACTTGCAACACACTATTGGCGTTCAAGGTTGGCGCGCTGTTGATTTCGAGAGAGCTGGTTCCGGATTTGGCAAACGTGCCCGAGTTAATCAGCACGCCCTGAAATGCGGTTTTGCCGCTCGATTGATTATCGGTCAGCGTGACTCCAACGGGGATGCTTAGCGTGGCGAAGCCATTGCCGGCCAGCGTACCGGAGAGGCTGCTCACGGTCTGACTGTTGCCGAGATTCACGGCTGAGGTGATCCCATTGGCGGCGCTGATCGTGAGCGGACCGGTGCCGAAAGTGCCGGTTGCGGTGCCGAAGATCGTGTTGAGCATCCCGCCAATCACGGTTGTGCCGCCGGTGTAAGTGTTGTCGCCGACGAGCGCCAGAATGCCGGGGCCGGTCTTGGTCAGCGAAAGCGCGCCCGTGCCGGCCCCGTCCTGCAAGACGCCGGCGTAAGTGCTGCTAAAGGCATCGTTGATCGTGAGCGTCGCCAGCGCGGAACCCGCGTTTTGGACGATCGGGATGCCGGGGGTGCCGGGGCCATAGTTCAGGCTACTAATGGTGACGCTGTTGCCCTTCAGAGCGAGCGATTCGCTGCTGCGCGAGTCAAAAAAGCTGACCGCATTGGGGTTGGCCGAGTTGAGCGCGCCGGCATTGGCCAGTTGGAGTGTTCCGGCATTGATGGTCACGCCGCCGGTGAACGTATTGCTGCCACCGAGGGTCAGAGTGCCGGCCCCGCTCTTCATGAGAGCTAACGTGCCGCTGGTTCCGTCGGTTAAGCGACCGGCGAATACGTTGTCCGCGGCGTTATTGACCGTGAGACTCGAAAAGTTGCCAGACACAACGGGGGTCCCGACGTTGGAGTTGGTGTTGAGTCCGCTCACCGCGAAAAAGGAGCTTACCAGCAAGTCCAATGATCCCGTGCTCGCCGGACCAAACGTGACGGCATTCGGCGAGGCGGAATTGAGCGCGCCGCTGCTCAAAGCCTGAATGGAGCCGGCGTTTATCGTCACTCCGCCGGTGAATTGGTTATTCCCGGTTAACACCAAAGTGCCGGTCCCCGACTTGACGAGCGAAAGCTTCCCTCCACCAGCACCGTCTTGAAGAGTGCCGTCAAACACGAGACTAGTGTTGTTTTCTAAAAAGTTCACGGTCAGCGTGGCCGGCGTGGCATTGGCGTTTTGGATGATGCTGCCCCCGGCGCCAAAGCCATTCAATTGGCCTATGGTGACGCTGTTGCCGTTCAAGCTCAAGGTCCCTGTGCTGCCGGAGCTGAAGCTCACTTTGTTGGAAGTGGTCGAGTTGAGCGCGCCGACGTTTCCGATCACGAGTTTGCCGGCATTGATGGTCACGCCGCCAGTAAGGGCGTTGTTGCCGCTGAGGGTCAGCGTGCCCGTCCCGTTCTTTGTGAGCGCCAAGGCGCCGCCCCCAGGACCGTCCTGCAAGACGCCGGCGTAGGTATCGGTGAAGACACTGTTGTTGTTGATGGTCAGCATGGCGGGGGTTGCATTGGCGTTTTCGACGGAGCCGCTACCACCGAGATTGCTGATCGCGATACTGTTGCCGTTGAGGCTCAGTATTCCGGTGCTACCCTGATCGAAACTGACGGTGTTTACTCCGCCGGCATTCAATGCGCCGGCATTGCCGAGTTGAAGGGTTCCAGCGGAGATCTCCACGCCACCGGTGAAGGTGTTGTTGCCGCTCAAGGTCAGCGTGCCAGACCCGGTTTTGATGAGTCCTAGCGCGGCGGTGGCACCAGTGCCGTCCTTAAGCACGCCGCCATAGGTGTTATCGGAAGCGTTATTGATCGTGAGAAATCCTTCCCCACCGCCATTAAGTGTTTGAACTACGGGAGAGCCGATCGTGGCGTTTGTCGTCAGGCCGCTGATCGTGATGGCGCCGTCGAAAACCAAGATCCCGGTGCTTCCCGGTCCGAAGGCGACGGCGTTGGGCGAGATGGAATTGAGGGCCCCCGCGCTGGAAATCTGGAGGGTCCCGGCATTGATCGTCACGCCGCCGGTAAACGTATTGTTGCCGCTCAGGGTCAGCGTGCCGGCACCGGACTTGACCAGATCGATCGTCTTGATGCCGCCGATCGCGCCGCTGATGGTGGTGGCGCCGGCGCCGGCGACAGTGAGCACCGATCCACCTTGGTCGGCCGCGCTGATGGCGCCGCCGAAATCCAGCAACACGCCCGTGTTCGCGCTGTTGTCAGCCAACGTGTAATCCCCTTCGAGCGTCAGCGGAGCGTCAATCGTCTCGGTAAGGTTGCTGCCGGAAAACGTGCCGGCGATCTGGATCGTGCCGAAGGAGGTCATCAAGAGCGCGTTGCCGCCGGTCGTGCTGATCGTGTACGCCGCGGCCGAGTTGCCGAACGAGATGTTTCCCAAATTGCGATTGGCATCTGGGACAATCGAGGTCGTGCTGCTACCGGTGTCAAAAGTCGCCGTGTCGGTATTCGTGGTCCCGGAAGTGGTGCCAGGAACAACAAAATTGAAAGTTCCGCTACCCCAGTTGCTTGTAGTCTGCCAGTTGCCGCTGCCTGCGCCTGAATACCAGGTGTTGCTGCCACTGAGTGCCAGAGCGGCGCGGCCCGTCCCAAGGGCCGACAGCAGGACCAGCGCGAGTTTGAGCGAACTGGGCACGATTCGTCGCCGACGCAAGACGCCCGCCGCGACCGCGAGGCGATGAGCGCTGCACATGATGCGCTCCTCGAATGAAAGAGAAGTGTTGCCAGCCCCCTTAAGGTACTACCGGAGCCCAGCGAACGCAAGGAAATCTGCGAAGAGAATTCCGCGGCGAATCGCGAGCGGCTGAGGAATGCGCTCCTTGCGCTCAGCTCAAGGAATCTCGTCACGCAGCAGCGTGATGATCCCAAGGGAATGCCATCGCGTCGAAGCGTGACCATTACACCGGCGTCGCCGCGCGCCGACGCACGACGTCAAGGCCGCCAATGGCCAGCCTTCGAGGAATTCTGCGATCGGCTCGCACTACCGGGTAGCCAACAAAATGCCGGCCCGTCCACTCGCCTCGGCGCCCAATCCCCGGATCAGGGGAACCTACCCGTGCATGCGCAGCTTGTTTTCCGGATCACTTAGGCGGGGCGGCGGCGCGCGTCGGTCGGGCGGACCGAGGCAGATTGGAGAAACCAGATTTGGAACTTCGGTCGATGGGACCGAGGCAGATCGGCAGCTTGACCGTCGGCTACTGAGGACGGTTCGACATTGGTCAGTAACTAAGCCTTTATAAAACTGCCGAATGTCATCAGATTGACTGCGCATATCTCTGTGGAAACTGCGGTCGGCAAAACACACCGCTGCCCGAACGCCGACCAGCGTCTCACAGCGGGCGATGCAACCGATCGCAGAAAGGAAGACGCGGAAGTCGCATCGGTCAAGAGTGCTAAGACCGGCTAGTCCGCGCGGCAAACCTTGCGAACGGCTGGAGTTGCACCGAAAATGGTTCGGCCTGCTTAATCCGTTAGGCAGATTGGTTTCAGTCCATTTATCGTTCGGCAAAGAACTTCGCGCACGGCGGTGTTCCATTCCTAAAGAAAGAGTTCTATGGCGAAATACCTAATCTCATTTCCAAGCGCAGCGATGGTCGTACCCGATGGCGAATGGGAGGCGGTTGGTCGCGACGCACACGCCGTAATCGACGAAGCAAAAGCCGCCGGCGTATATGTCTTCGGCGGCGGAATCGACGAAGCGTTCCCGCCGGTGCTCGTCTCGGCCGATGGCACGTTCTCCGCAGGCGGATACTCGTGGGCGCCTCCGCTCAATGGCGGCTTCACGGTGCTCGAACTACCCTCTCGCGAAGAGGCTATCGCGTGGGCCGCGCGCATCGCGAAGGCCTGCCGCTGCCACCAAGAGCTACGAGTGTTCGGGTTCGATCCCGCTTCTTAAGGTCGATGGTACCTCTATCTCTAGTTCCCGCGGAACAGCCGAACAATGCGCT
>DASZFO010000240.1 GCA_035939775.1 Pirellulales bacterium
CAACTTACTCGACGCCATCGCCGCCCACCGCGTCGCCGATCGACCAGATCGCTACGAGCCCCGGGCTAGGAAACGACACAACAGGAACTTCGCGTACCTGCGAAAACCCCGCGCGCAGATCAAAGGCGAGATGGCCAAAGGGCTTATCGCGATTTAAGTGCCATTCGTCGATCCGACCGACGCGTGCAAGTTTCGCCGAAGTCTGCCCCCACGGGCGTCCCAAAAAAAATGGTCATCTCGTAGGATGGACCGTCGGCAAAATCGAAGACCACGAGATCGTTCTCGCCGGAGATGGGACGTTCGTAAGCTGGCCCCCAATGCCTTCGACAATCTGTTGCCGAGTGAAAGCCCGACTGGCACCGCTTGCCAGACGGCGAGATTAGAACTCCGCGGTCACCATCGATCGAAGTTCATAAACTCGAAATCCAAATGCGAGGCGATCACGTAATTCGTCGCCTGCGGCGGTACTCGGATCAGGCCGGCCTTGAACGATTTGTCGATCTTCTTCTTCCAGCCCTCGCGAACGCCCATCGGGCTGTTGACGACCTTCGAAATATTGAGCAAGGCCACCGAATTGACGGATTACGGCAGCTTCGTAACCAAATCTCGGAACTGGGCGCTGGCGGGTAGGACGGCGACGAGCGTCAATTCGCCGGCGATCGTGATGCGTCAAACCCAGCCACGCATCTGACGGCAGTTGGTTCCGCGGGTTCGGCCCGCTGGTAACTCGGACATTGTTCTGATTCCTCTTCGGTTGATTTATGTAAGGAAACTGGCGCCTAGCGATGTCGCCACGAACCGCATTGCCGCTAGGCGGCACGCGTTGATTTTCAGTATTTCTCCGGTACGAAGTTTCGGCCCATGATCGGCGACTGATCGTCGTAAGCCGCTTTGTCGGATCGCTTGGGAAGTTTCACTTTCTCGCGCGGCGCCTCTTCGTAAGGGATCTTGCTCAACAGGTGGCTGATGATGTTGAGCCGCGCTCGCTTCTTGTCGTCCGACTTGACCAAATACCACGGCGCCCAGGGAGTATCGGTCGCCGCGAGCATATCGTCCCTCGCTCGCGAGTAATCGTACCAACGGCCGTAGGATTCAAGATCCATCGGCGAGAGCTTCCAGATCTTTCGCCCATCGGCGATGCGCGATTCGAGCCGGCGAGTCTGCTCTTCCTGACTGACTTCCAGCCAGTATTTCAGCAGGATGACTCCGGACTCGACGATCATACGTTCAGCGTATGGGGCGATTTGCAGAAACCGCTTAACCTGTTCGTCGGGGCAAAAGCCCATAACGCGTTCGACGCCAGCGCGGTTGTACCAACTGCGGTCGAAGATGACGACTTCGCCGGCCGCGGGCAGATGCGGTAGATAGCGCTGGATATACATCTGCGACTTTTCACGCTCGGTCGGGGCCGGCAATGCCACGACGCGAAACACGCGAGGACTCACACGCTCCGTGATCGCCTTGATCGTGCCCCCCTTGCCGGCGCCGTCGCGTCCTTCAAACACGATGCAGATCTTCAGCCCCTTGTGCTTGACCCACTCCTGCAGCGTCACAAGTTCGACGTGCAGTTCGAAGAGTTCTCGCTCGTAGTCTTTGCCCTTGAGCTTCTTTTGAGAAGAGGACTGATCGTCGTCGTCGATCTCGCGATTCCTGTGGCTCATATGAATAACACCTCATTCGTCCGTCGAAAAGACGGGACGGGCGGCTCGCGGCAGCCGTCAATCGGCTGGAGAGCAACCGGTCGCTCGGAGCCAATCCCATTTTTTACCGGCTGTCAACTCTGCTTAGGTTCCGGCAACCGCACAAGCAGCCATTGCTGCGTCTGGCCACTGGCGAAATGGACTAGCACGGGCGTCGAATCTTGGGTCAAGCTCGACAGGCCTGTCTCGACGATGGGCCATGATTGTCCTTGCACAGACCAGGCGACTCGCTGGGTTTTCTTATCCACCATGCCTTCGAGCGTTTGCATGTCGCCGCTGGCCATGTTTTTAAACGTGCCGGAGATGATTCCGTCTTTGCTGACGGCCAGTTGCACGTAGAGTGTCGGCGTGGCGCCAGTCGCTTCGCGGTCTTGGGTGACCGCAAACACGCCGAGCGGCATCCACTCGGAGTTTTGCGGATTCAAGTTATCGGGTGCGGCGGCGGCAATCGCGGCGGCTTGATCGGCATACTCTTCAGCCGTCGCTACCGGCTGATCGCCATAATACACTTGATCGTCAGTGTAATAGATATTGTCGCCGTAAGCGTACGTTGTCTCGGCGTAGCCGGTTCCCCAGCCGAACCAACCGGTGAGCGCCGCCCAAGTGGCCCAACGATAGGGCGCGTTGAGCCGCCACGACGCCCACCCCGGATGGTCGTGCCAGAAATCCAAACGAGGATAGTTGTCTCGGACCTGATCGCGGATCTCATCGCGGCGCTGTTGGCGATTGTCTTGCAATTGCTGGCGATTCTCGACGCGGCTGGGCCGATTATCGACGTAGTTTCCGCGTCGATCGCCGAGATTCGAGCCAATGCCCGCTCCGATGCCGGCGCCGATTCCGGCACCGACGCCCGGTCGGTTAGCGATGCCGCTTCCAGGACCGGAGGGAAGCTGCGACGGCCGGTTGCCAGCGCCTGGTCCCGAGGGAAGTTGCGATGGCCGATTGCCGGCCAAGTTGCCACCCCCCGCCGGCAATTGCGACGGTCGATTGCCGCCATTTTGGAGGAAATCAGCCGCCGCGCCACCGGCGCCGGGTCGAGGCCCACCGGTCGATGGGCGGCCGACGTCCAAGAAGTTGTTCAACTGTCCGGCGCTAGGTCGGCCTCCTCCGGCGATGTTTCCGGCGCCGGGCCGAGCGCCTGTACCTGGAGACGGCCGAGTTGCCGGACGCGCGCCAGCAGATGCACCCGCCCCGGGCCGGCTGGCCCCGGTACTCGGTCGTTGCGCTGGCCGCGCTCCTCCGCCCGAGATTGATGGCGATCGACCGCCGGCGGGTGAAGGTCGCGAGGCTCCACCGCCGGGACGCGCGCCTCCACCCCCGCCGCCACGCGCACCCCCACCGCCGCCACGGGCTCCGCCTCCGCCTCCGCCACCGCGACCACCGCGGGAAAACGAATCATCTTGCAAAAGAAAAGCAAACGTCGCGACGACCATCAGGATGGTGGCTATGCGTTTCATAAGGCGTCTCGGGGTTGGGATTTGTGCGGCGATCCGAATCCGGCGGTGAGAGTTGAGACGTGCGACATGATGGACGTCACACTTATACTCCTCATACTGCTTCACTCGCGCACGATCACCACTTCATCGATGTTGGGAAGTATCTCGCCGCCGGCCGTTCGTTCGATCGTCTGCCATGAGAAAGAATTGTCGTCGATCTTCTTGATGATATTCGTCATGGTGGCCTTTCGACCGTCGGCCAGAATGCCATGATTGCGAACATACCAGCGATCTTTCTTGTTCTCCCAAGTCGCTTCGGCAAAACCGCCATCGGAATCAAACGTCCATGAGCGGAAGATCTTTGCCTCCGGATCCCAGCCAATTATCTGCATTCCCGACAATTCGATTTCATCTCCCACGATGACCGTGTAGGAACGAGTCAAGAAATTCCGGTTCTTCGTCCAGTTGCACACAGTTTCGATGGTCGCGTTGTCGTCATCGTCCTTATCGACCCAGCTTCCCACCATCCACTCGAGCACTTTCAGTTGCTCATAATGCGAAGGGACTTCCTCCTTCGCCTGGTCCGTGACACGGTCGAGCAGCCATTGCTCGTCTCGCCTCACGTAGACGGCGGTGTAGGGGACTTCCTCCGGCTCGTTTTTGCCGATCGTTTCCACCGACGTCCCTTGTTCGACCGCAACATTTGGTGAAACGAATCGAATCGATTCGGTGTTGACCGTCATCTTCGAGTCGGGCTGGTCCTTGAACAGGGCGGTGAATCGCTGGGCGATCTCATCGCGGCCCGAAACTTCCTCGCCCGTGACACGGTCGATATAGATGGCGTCAGGCGACCAATAGTTGGCCAGCGCCTGGGCGTCATGCTTGTTGAATGCCTCGACATATCCGGCCACCATCTTGCCGATGGCCGCCTCGGAGGCCGATTGATCCGACCCGGCGGCGAGCGCCCGCGACTGGGCCACAGTCAAGAAGACGAGCAGCCCGAAGAGAAGCCGTTTCATGGAAGCTCTCCTGTCAGGTGAGTTTGAATCCAACAGTAAACAGCGCCCTCATCATAGCGGAGTGTGCGCTGAGAAACATCCGTCGGCGAATTTTTTAGCGGCGTTCGGCTAACGGACGGCGCCTGCCCTGAAAGCTGTATTGACTTTCCTGCGACGCGATCGTTTCTTCCGAGCGACTTCAAAAGCAATCGACACCGTCGGCTCCTGCCGGCAAGTTGCATTGCCGGTGTCACTGCCGGATAATCGATCGGACTAGGCTGCTGTTCAGCCACATGCGTGCGACTCGGAACCGCTGGACGAAGGTGCCATGAACGAAGCACATCTGCTCGACGGTTTTCCGCTCTGGTGCCTGTTCGTGGCGACGGTGACGGTTGTCGCCCTCTCGGTCGAGGCCGGCTTTCGGCTTGGCCGTTTCCGCCGGCAGGGTTCGGACGCGGAGAAGGAAGTTCCGGTCGGGGCGATTGCCGGGGCGACGCTCGGTCTGCTGGCGTTTGTGCTTGCGTTCACGTTCGGCCTGGCGGCCTCGCGGTTCGATGCTCGCCGGCAGGTCGTACTCAAGGAATCCAACGCTATTGGCACGTGTTATCTTCGCGCCGGCTTGCTGCCCGCGCCCCACGCCGCTGCCGCCCGCAAGCTCCTGCGCGATTATGTTGAAGTGCGCCTGCGGGCCGCTGAATCGGGCAATCTCGATGAGGCCATGGCCAAGTCGGACGAGCTGCACAACGCAATTTGGTCGCAAGCGACTGAAGCTGCCAACAAGGACCCGCGCTCGATCGTCACGGGACTTTTCATCCAGTCGCTAAACGAGGTGATCGACGTGCATTCGGAGCGGGTCTTGATCGCCGTGCGGAGTCGCATTCCCGCAGCCGTTTGGCTGGGGCTGTATTTCGTCGCAGTGTTCGCGATGGCAGCCCTCGGATATCACGAGGGACTAACCGGATCGCGACGTTCGCCGGCCGTCTTGGCTCTGGCACTGACGTTTTCCGCCGTATTGCTGCTCGTCGCCGATCTAGATCGCCCGCGGGAAGGTATGCTGCAAGTGAGTCAGCAGGCGATGGTCGACCTGCGCAATTCCATCGATAGTGCGCAGACAAAAAACATGCCCAGCGTTGGAGCCGAGGAGACAAAGCCATGAGAATCGCTGATAGATTGGACCTCGAATAACGAACAAACCATGCGGGGCGACTTGTGAGCCGGCGAGAATCTGCCTTCAGTTGGCGCTCGCTTTTCCCGCCTCTCGAATGGCTGCCCGGCTATCAAGCCGGTTGGTTGCGATTCGATCTCATAGCGGGAGTGACGCTAGCGGCTTATGCGGTGCCCGTGTCGATGGCCTACGCTTCGTTGGCCGGAGTGCCGCCTCATTTCGGAATCTACTGTTATCTGATCGGTGGCCTGTTTTACACCGCTTTCGGCACGTCACGGCAACTGGCGATCGGGCCGACGTCGGCGATTGCAATGCTCGTGGGGGCAACGGTCGCCGGCATGGCGGGGGGCGACGCCGCGCGCTGGGCGGCCATTGCCGAGCTTGCCGCGCTGACCGTGGCCGGATTCGCCCTATTGGCCTGGCTTCTGAGGCTTAGCGGGCTGGTCAGCTTCATCAGCGAAACGATTCTCGTTGGTTTTAAGGCCGGAGCGGCTCTATCTATCGCGATGACGCAGCTTCCTAAGTTGTTCGGAGTACAAGGAGGCGGCGACCATTTCTTTGAGCGCGCCTGGACGCTCGCCGGACAACTCGGCGACACCAACCTGGCCGTACTCACCATCGGATTGGCCGCGCTCGCCCTGCTGCTGCTGGGTGAGAGGTTTCTGCCGAACCGCCCTGTCGCATTGTTCGTCGTTGTGCTGGCGATCTTTTTGATGTCATTCTCTTCGTTGGCGGATAAGGGCGTGGCGATCGTTGGTGCGCTGCCCGCGGGATTGCCGGCGCTGTCGGCCCCTTCCTTGCGATGGAGCGACGTCGACGGAATCCTTCCGCTGGCCGGCGCTTGCTTTCTGCTGTCGTACATCGAAAGCATCTCGGCGGCCCGAACGCTGGCCGCACAACACGATTGCGAAATCAACCCCAGGCAGGAACTCCTCGCCCTGGCGGCAGCGAACGCGGCGGTGGCATTCGGCCAAGGTTTTCCGGTAGCGGGCGGGCTATCGCAATCGGCCGTGAACGACAAGGCCGGCGCGCGGACCTCCTTGAGCCTAGTTTTCGCGTCCGCAACGCTGGCGGCCTGCCTGCTGCTGCTCACCGACATGCTGCGGAATTTGCCGACCGTTGTGCTGGCCTCGATTGTGCTGGTGGCCGTTCGCGGGCTGATCGATGTCAAGGCGCTCAAGAAGCTATGGCAGATTAGCCGGTCGGAGTTCAGAATCTCGATGGTCGCACTTCTGGGCGTATTGTTGCTCGGAATTCTCAAGGGCGTGTTGGTGGCGGCGGTCGCGTCGCTTTTGATGCTGATCGCCGGAACGGCGCGGCCGCACGTGGCCTTTCTCGGCCGCATCGCCGGCACCCGGCGGTATTCCGATCTCGAACGGCACCCGGATAACGAAACGCTGCCGGGCATCGTGATTTTTCGAGTCGAGGCCGCGCTGCTCTACTTCAACGTCGATCACATTCGCCGTGTCGTCGACCAGCGACTTCAAGCCTCCCCCGATCTTCGGCTCGTCATCTGTGATCTCTCCGATTCGCCGCTGGTCGACGTGGCCGGGGCGCGGATGCTCTCCGAATTGTGCCGCGACCTCGAAAAACGCAATGCCAGCTTGCGGGTTGTCGAGGCGCATGCCAGAAATCGCGACCTGCTTCGGGCCGTGGGGCTCGAGCAGCAAGTCGGCCACGTCGGCAGGCGTCTTTCTGTCGATCAGGCGGTTGACGAAGCTCAAGGCATAGTTCGATAATTAGGCGCGCCAGCATTGCAGTCTCTTCTCTCAATCGACGACGCTGGCTGTTCCTTGCTCGAAATGCTCGTTGCACCAATCTCCTATTCAACGAAAGGAACGTCACATGGCCGCGACCGCAACCGTCAAGAGGGCGAAGCCGCGCGAACCGACCGCGAGCCTTGCTGCCGGACCGCTTTCCGCCGACGAGCTGCGCAGAATGGATGCCTACTGGCGGGCATCCAACTATTTGTCGGTCGGGCAAATCTATCTACTCGATAATCCGCTTTTGCGCAAGCCGCTGAAGCGCGAGCACATCAAGCCGCGGCTGTTGGGGCATTGGGGCACTTCGCCCGGTTTGAACATGCTCTACGTCCATTTGAATCGCGTGATCAAGCGCGAAGACTTGGACATGATCTACATTATCGGCCCGGGGCATGGCGGCCCGTCGCTTGTGGCTCACGCCTGGCTCGAAGGAACGTACAGCAAGTTTTACCCGAGCATCAGCCAAGACGCCGACGGGATGAAGCATTTGTTCAAGCAATTCAGCTTCCCCGGCGGAATTCCCAGCCACGTAGCTCCTGAAACACCCGGCAGCATTCACGAAGGGGGCGAGCTAGGCTACGCGCTCAGCCATGCCTATGGAGCGGCATTCGACAATCCCGATTTGATCGTGGCCTGCATCGTCGGCGATGGCGAGGCCGAGACCGGACCATTGGCTACCGGTTGGCACGGCAATAAATTCCTCAACCCGGCCCGCGACGGCTGCGTGCTGCCGATTCTGCATCTTAACGGTTACAAGATCGCCAATCCCTGCTTCCTTGCGCGGATTCCCAAGGATGAGCTGCAAGAGTTCTTCGAGGGCATGGGCTACAAACCCTATTTCGTCGAGGGGCTTGAGCCGCTGGCCGTTCATCAGCAACTGGCCGGCGTCATGGACACGGTCGTCGATGAGATCAAGAGCATCTGGAGCGACGCCCGCGAGCGGGGCAACTTAAAGCGGCCAGCCTGGCCGATGATTGTGTTCCGCACGCCAAAAGGCTGGACCTGTCCGGCCGAGATCGACGGCAAGAAGTGCGAGGACTACTGGCGGAGTCATCAGGTGCCGATGGGCGACATGGATAAGCCCGAGCATATCCGAATCCTTGAAGGCTGGATGAAAAGCTATCGGCCTCAGGAGCTGTTCGATGCAGACGGCCGCTTCAAGCCCGAGTTTGCCGAGCTGTCCCCGCGCGGCCATCGCCGGATGAGCGACAATCAGCATGCCAACGGCGGCCTGCTGCTTCGCGATTTGAAGATGCCCGATTTCCGCGATTATGCGGTCGATGTCCCCAGCCCCGGCGCCACGAGCGCCGAATCGACGCGCGAGATGGGCCGGTTCCTCCGCGACATCATGAAGCGGAATCTCGATAGCAGGAACTTCCGCCTCTTTAGCCCCGACGAGAACAACTCGAACCGCTGGCAGGACGTGCTGGAAGTGACCGACCGCTGCTACATGGCCGAGATCTATCCCGAGGACGACCATCTCAGCCCGGACGGCCGCGTGATGGAGGTGCTCAGCGAGCATCAATGCCAGGGCTGGCTCGAGGGCTATCTGCTCACCGGCCGGCATGGGTTCTTTTCCTGCTACGAGGCGTTCATCCACATCATCGACTCGATGTTCAATCAGCACGCCAAGTGGCTGAAGGTCTGCAACGACATCCGCTGGCGGCGGCCGATTGCTTCGCTGAACTACCTGCTCAGCTCGCACGTCTGGCGGCAGGACCACAACGGCTTCAGCCATCAGGATCCCGGCTTTATCGACCATGTTGTCAATAAGAAGGCGGAGGTTGTCCGCGTCTATCTGCCGCCGGACGCCAACACGCTGCTCTCGGTGACAGACCACTGCCTGCGAAGCCGCAACTATGTGAACGTGGTCGTCGCCGGCAAGCAGCCGGCCCCGCAGTGGCTGACCATGGATCAGGCAATCAAGCACTGCACCGCCGGAATCGGCATTTGGGACTGGGCCAGCAACGACAAGGGCTGCGAGCCGGACGTCGTGATGGCCTGCTGCGGCGACGTGCCAACGCTCGAGACCCTGGCCGCAGTGCAGATTATCCGCAAACACCTGCCGGAACTGAAGGTGCGGGTCGTGAATATCGTCGATCTGATGAAGCTCCAGCCGCCGAGCGAGCATCCACATGGACTTTCGGACCGCGATTTCGACGCCCTGTTCACCAAGGACAA
>DASZFO010000241.1 GCA_035939775.1 Pirellulales bacterium
CGGCATCGTCGCCGAGGTCGCGGACGATTGCAGTGAATTCACTCTCCGGCGACCCGATTCCCGTCACTCGCCCAACAGCCGCAAACTTTTTGGCGTGAGATAGTATTTTGCCGGCGTGCCGCGCTCGGCTTTGTTGTGCTCAATCAGCCCGTCTCGTTCGACGGAATCTAGCAACTCTTGAAAAAGCTGAGCGCCTTTTATCGGCCGACCAGATATCTGCCTGTAATATGCTTCGGCCGTTATTCTTGCAGCGAACTCACCGTTATTGCGGATGAATCGGAGCATTGCCAATTGCTCGTCAGTTGGCTCAAGGTCGTACATGGGAAACTTAGTAGTCGGCTGAATTGGAAGCGGAGGCGAAGGCGTTTCGGCGCGTCGGCGTTGGTCGGCCCGCTTCGCACTCAGGCATTATCCGCGACCGCGGGGCAGCAGAGCAAGCGATTCTGCCGGGCGCTGTGGCGTGCATCCAGTTGAATCATGCCCCGCGGCGGCGGGCGCCGGAGGAACGAGATTTGACAATCACACGGCCGTAGCTACGCGACGAGTTTCGGATTGACCGAAACGAAGGACGCCGCGGGACTGCATCGGTCGCTCGCGGGATTCTCATTCGGGGGTCGTGCGTGGGTGTTCCGATTCGCGGTGCTTATGAATCTCACGCAGCAAGTCGTTCTGTTCGCGCGACAATTCGTCGATGCCTTTCCGCAGTTCCTCCATGCGAACGCGATATCGCTCCAACTCGTTCTCCGAACGCGCCGTATCGGCGGAACCATTTGAATGCAATTCTTCGATGCGAGTTCGATACCGCTGTGGCTCGCTTTCCATGCGCGTCTGCGCGGCCGCACCGCGTTGATGCGCATTACTATGGCAGCTCAGGCAGTTGGACTGATGAACTTGATCATTCCACCATGCCGATTTGCCCTGGTTGTCGACCGGCTCCGAAATGTTCAAGACCGCGATCGGCTCGACATAACTACTGCTGGCAGTCGCCGATTTCGCCCAATGGATCTTCCCCTCCGCATCGAGGATTCCCACGGCGTCAATCTCGTTCCAACCGGGGACTGCGGCCGTATCGAGCGTCAATTTGACGGCCGAGACCTCCCGTTGATCGGATAGCGGCACACTAAGGATGCCGGACTTCGTCGCCGAATCGGGTTTTCGGCCGGCCAGGGCAGAGAACTCGTGGCCGGCCGAGTCATAGCAGGTGACATCCCGAACGGCCCCCGGATTGAACGATTCGTAGATGAGGATGGCGACTGCCTTGACCGGCGCCGCGTATTCGAGCTTCAACCATTCTTCTCCACCATCGGGATTCTGCGAAGCCCAGGCATTTCCACTGTCGGTGCCGATCGGCGCGTCCGGCGCCCCCGTCGCCTGCGCAGCGCTCCACGGCTGCTTGCTCGGCGATTCGTCGCGGCGCGGCGCGCTGATCTCCAAATCGACGTCCGTCCGCGATTGGTTAACCAGTGTCCCGTCCACGCTCCCAACCCACTGGGCGTTGATCGCTTCGTCGGCGTAGGTGCTGCTCGCTTGCGCGGATGTCGCCCAATGGACTTGGCCCTGCCGATCGAGCAGTCCGACCGCATCGATCTCGTTCCAGCCCGGCACTTTCCGCGAATCGATCATCAGTTTGACCCGTTGCGTCTTCATTGGCACGCGAAGCGGGATGACCGAGATGCCGGAACGTTGCGTTGGATTGGTCGGGTCCGCGCCTGTCCACGTGAAACTCAGACCCGGCTGATCCGCACTGTGGAGCACGACTTGGGTCAGGGCGCCCGGCGCGAGGTTTTCGTACACCAGCACGGCGACCGTGTCGACGGGGTCCGCATAACTCAGTTCCAGCCATTCTTCTTGTCCGTCGGGCGTGAGGGAAGCCCAAGCCGTCGGCGCGTCGTCACCCATGTTCGAATCCGGTGCGCCGGTGGCCTGCTCGGGACCCCACGGCCGCTTTCCCGCAGCCGTGATCGTATTGCCATTGGCGATCACGAATGTCGTCCCAGAATACAATTTGTCGTCCGCCAACAGCTCATTCGACTTCGTGATATTCCGCTCGCTGAGCCTTCCCTGGGCGAACAATTGCTGCACTCGCTTGGCACGTTTATCCGGACTCGTGTCGGCCGCAAACAGTGTGATTTCTTCCGGGGTCGGCACGCTGCCGGTCGCGTCGAGCGTTAGCCGCCGCAGAAACTCGGCGTCGTCAATAGTCTTATCTGCCGCGAGCCGATGGGCGGCGAGCTTTTCCTTCGTCGCCTCGTCGATCAAGGTTTTTTGTGTCGACGAATCGGCGGATTTGGCGTCGGGATTCAGGTCGGCCGCGGTCGACTGGGCTCGCGCGATGACTAAGAGCGCCGCTGTCACAACAAGACTGCCCATAACGGTGAGAAACCTGACGGAGAGAGTCATTCTGCGATCCTCCAAATTGAGAATGTGACGAATCCGGGCAAGAAGTTGATGATTGGCCATCACGGCCGCGGCATGCGCCGGCTTCATGCCGGGAATGGCCAGCGCGGCCAACGTCTCCGCGTATGCTCGCGGATCGTCGGTATGCGCCAGCACCACCGCGTCGCAACAGTGCTCCCGTTCAAGCCGAACCCAACGAGATACGAACCACACCGCTGGATGGAAAAACAGCGCGGCCTCCACCATCCGCTGGGCGAGATTGACGAGGTTATCCCACCGCCGCACGTGGGCCAATTCGTGCAAAAGAATCATCTCAATCTGCGCAACGGACTGTCCGTCGAGCATGGCTGCTGGCAGCAGAATGAGCGGCTTCAAGATCCCGACCAGCATCGGCGCGATCACGCGTTGCGATACCGCGACGGCAACGGGACGAGCAATCCGCAGAGCCGCTCGGAGCCGCTGGCAAATCTCGTCCAGTTCGCCAGTCACGAGCCGTCGACTGCGGCGACGGAGCCGTTCCGCGCCGACCAATCCGCAACCCAGCAGAACATACATGACCGGAGCGCCCGTCACCCAAATCCAGGGTACGATCTCCGCAACGAGGCTCAGCCAGGCATTCGCCTCCGCGTACAAAGTGTCCGCAGTCGAAACCGACCGCGAAGGTGCTTTAGGAGGGCTGACGAAATTGATTGCCACGGGGGACGCCGCCATGTGCCCGGGTGCGGACGCTGCGCCAAGCGTCACGCTCGCCGACGTTGACGGTGGAATCCGCTCCAATTGCCAGCGGAACAAGACGACTGGCGCAACGGCCAATCCCATAAGCGCCAGGATGCTCGCTACGTACCTCACCTGCGGACCCAACCACCGCAACAGCGACCGCAATCCCCAGGCTGACAGGCCAATCGCCGTTCCGACCCACAGAAAATGCACTATCGTCCAGCCGATGGCGAGCCACAGCCGTTGGTCGATCCAACCGGGCGTCACAGCGAGTAAAGCGGTGTTCATGACGATTTGCCTCCGCGTTTGGGTTTCGGGGATTTCGCTTCCGCCAAGAGTTGTTGTAGTTCGCGGCGTTGGGCGGCCGTCAACTGTCCATCGGCAACCAGATGCGCCACCAGTCGGCTGGCCGAACCGTCAAACAGCCGATCGACGAGTTTGCCCACGAGACCGGTGGCCGCTTCGTCGCGAGACACCGCGGCCGACCACAGATAGCCCCGCGCTCCGTTCGTCCGACGGACCAGCCCCTTGTCCAACATCACTCCGAGCATCGTCGCGACCGTGGTCGTGGCGACCTTGCGCCGAACGCACAGCGCGGTGTGGACGATCCGGAGCTCCGCCGGCCCCGTTTCCCAAAGCACGCGCAGGATTTCCAATTCGCCGTCGGTCGGTTGCTCGCTGGCAGGTCGGGCCATTTCAGACTCCTTTCACAGGTTTGCTTCAGACATTGACGCTAATTCTAACGAATTAGAATTATATGTCAAGAGATCGGCGCAATACCGACCAATCGATCAAGGTTGACGGCGGCAAGGTGAAAATCTTTCCGACCCACACGAACTCGCGGCAGATATCCAGGCGGCTAGCGAGTCGGCTGCGCCGGAACGCTCCAGAAATACGCCGGCAGAGTAGCTTGTCGGATTCCGCGCCATCTCATCGGGGTTCAACCGCTGCCACCACAAGCTTGACCAATTCCGACTCGAAGTCCTTGGGATACTGATCACCCCTCCCGACCCGGACAACTTCGACCGCCCCCTTCCCGAATTGCTCATCGAGATCGATGTCGAGGCGATCGCCGATCACTGGTTGGCGAGGTTCTTGGAATATCGGCAGCGAGAGGCCCATCAGGCCGATTTGTAAAAATCTACGATTCCTGATTCGCCAATTAACCTTGGTTAATGACTCGCGTCAGACCGCGATTCTTCCAATTCATGTGCGTCACGATTGAGAATTCACGCGATGCACCCGTCGCCGGGTAATCGCCGCTCCCCCCAGCACCAGCCCACCAATCGCCAGCAGAATCAGGCTCGCCGGCTCCGGCACGACGGCGAACTGGCTGTTGTGGTTCACGACGGCCCAGACCGTGTGACTGGCGAAATCAACGCCGTAGCTCCCCAGGAAATTGCCGATGTTAGCATCAGTGATCGAATTCGCCGCGGCGAAGGAATCCCATGAGCCCTGGTAGTTTTGGAACACATCCCCAGGCAAGCCGGTCCCGAAATCGCCCATCGTCGCATTCTGCCAGAGGCCAAACGGTTGATTGAGCGTCGAATTGAGCCAAGCCAAATCAATCAAGCCATCCGCAGCCAGCGAACTCTCTCGGGCGTCCAACGCGGATGTGCTGTAGGTCATCTGTAGAGCAAATGCGTCGGTCTCGACATGTCCCCCTGCGCTAGACGACATCCCGCTCAAGTTCAACACGTCGCTGATCAGCTCAGGACCGTCGCTAGCAGTATTGCGGACGCGCCACTGCATGGCCACGTCTTGAGACGTGGCGTTGCTATTCTTGCCAGCTC
>DASZFO010000242.1 GCA_035939775.1 Pirellulales bacterium
CGATGATTCTTCCATGGTCGAGTTCGTAATCAACATCGTCTGAGGGCAAATGTGTGGGAAACAATGGCAAATCGGCGGCGGTGAAGAGCCGATCAGTCGGTCCGGCAGCGGAAGAAAGCAAGATTCCTGCCATCGAAGGTCATCCCAATGCTAAACGCGCCAAACGTATCATTCACCTATTGTATCGGAAACTCGTCGCGCAAGCATTTGAATTGCCTTTACCTCAGCATCTTCCACAAAAACGTGTATTCCAGCGCCGCCATTTTGGCTCGTTGCTCGTTGTTCGCCGCGCCGGCGTGGCCGCCTTCGGTGTTTTCGTAGTAGAGCACGTCGTGGCCTTGGTCTTTCATCTTGGCGAACATCTTGCGGGCGTGGCTCGGGTGGACTCGGTCGTCGCGGGTTGAGGTGGTGAAGAGGATCCGCGGGTAGTTCCCGCCGCGTTTGACGTTTTGGTACGGGGCGTATTTCGAGAGATAGGCCCATTCCTCCGGTTTGTCGGGGTCGCCGTACTCGGCCATCCAGCTTGCCCCGGCCAGGAGCTTGTTGTACCGCCGCATGTCGGTGAGCGGCACCTGGCAGACGACCGCGTGAAACAGTTCGGGCCGCTGCACGGCCACCGTGCTGACCAAGAGGCCGCCGTTGCTGCCCCCCATGATGCCGAGATGCTTCGTTTCGGTGATGCCGCGTTTCACGAGATCGGCGGCGACCGCCTCGAAATCGTCGAACGCCCGCTGGCGGTTCCCCTTGAGCGCCGCTTGATGCCATTGCGGGCCGAACTCGCCGCCGCCGCGGATATTGGCGAGCACGTAAACTCCGCCCCGCTCGAGCCAGGCCTTGCCGACGCCCGCGTTATAATGCGGGAACATGGGAATCTCGAACCCGCCGTAACCGTAAAGGATCGTCGGGGCGTGGCCCGAGTCGATCGCCTCGCGCTTGCCGACCACGAAGTACGGCACCTTCGTGTCATCGGCCGACGTGGCCTCGAACTGCTTCACCTCCATGCCGACGGCGTCGAAGAACGCCGGCAGCGTCTTGAGCGGTTCGCTCGGGTCTTCGCCGACCTTCGTGAGATAAAGTGCCCCGGGGTTGAGAAAGTCCTGGTAGTTCACCCACAGGTCGTTCGACTCATCGGGATCGACGGCCGAGGCATTGGCCGTGCCGGTGCCGGGCAGCTTCATCGTGCGGCGCTGCCAGCCCTTGTCGCCCGGCGTGGCTTCGATGATCTGCGTGTGCACGTTATCGCTGATGTTCAGGACGAGGGAGTCGCGGGTGGAGGCGACGTGTTGCAAGGCGATCCGCGGTTTTGGTTCAAACAGCACTTCAAACGCCTGCTTGCCGAGCAAGAATTCGTCGAGATGCCCTGCGAGCAGCGAGCCGGCTTTATACGTCTTGCCCTCCGTCTTCCAATCGCTCCGCAGCCGAACGATGATCCACTCGCGAAACAACTCGGGCATCGCATCGTGCGGCACTTCGAGCATGATTGGCTTGCCGCCGACGAGCAAAAACGTCCGGCTGTTATAGAACGCCACCTCGCGCGAAAATCCTTCGCGGAAGAAGCCGGGCGTGTGATCGACCCAGGCGCCGGCCGAGACGTCGGTCTTTTCCCCCTCGAACACGGTCTCGGCGTCGGCCAGCGGCGTGCCCCGCTTCCAGCGTTTGACAAGTCGCGGATATCCGCTGTCGGTGAGCGAGCCGCGGCCGAAATCGGTGCCGACGTAGAGCGTGTTTTCATCGCGCCAGGCCGCTTGGCTCTTCGCCTCGGGGAGCGAAAAGCCGTCGGCCACGAACTTATTCGACTTGAGATCGAACTCGCGATCGACCTTGGCATCGCCGCCGCCGCGGGAGAGCGAGATCATCGCCCGCTCGTATTTCGGCGGCAGGGCGTTCGCGCCGCCCCAGACCCAGTTTTCGTGTTCCTCCTTCGCCAGCGCGTCGACGTCGATCACGGTCTCCCACACCGGCTTCGCCTTGCGATATTCGTCGAGCGTCGTTCGCCGCCAGAGACCACGCGGGTTGGCGGCGTCTTGCCAGAAGTTGTAGTAGAACTCGCCCATCTTGCGGACGAAGGGAATGCGATCGTGCGAGTTGAGAATCTCCAGCACCTGCGATTGCGTTTGCGAGTATTCCGGCTCGGATTGCAGCTCTTTGAGCGTGACCGCGTTTTGGGCCTCGACGAATTCGAGCGCCCGCTTGCCGGTGATCTCTTCAAGCCAAGAGTACGGATCGTCTTTCGTCTGAGCGTCGGTCGCCATGAACAGAATTCCCGCCGCGATGGTGGAGAACAGGGGGTGGAACATTATAATGCCCTTGATCGGAGGGGTGATGGGCCTGACTCGGCGTCTATTGTAGGTGCAGCCCCCGTCGCTCGCCAGAAGCGATCAGTCGTCGATTCAAGCGAGCCACGCACGAAACACAGCCCGCTGGCGCGGACCAATCGGAATGAGAAAGGTCGTTGTTCTTGTTTAACACAAAGCGCACAAAGGAGTCACTAAGGCCACAAAGGACTCATCTTCGTGTTCTTGGTGTGAGCTTCGTGTCCTTTGTGTTTTGAAAAGGCTATGAGCGATCAGTTCTTCTTAACGCTCGCGGATTTGGAAGCGGGGCTCGACGCGAT